>JBBTRD010000022.1:0-26026 GCA_038065335.1 Patescibacteria group bacterium
TCTCAAAGAGAAATTATCAGCTTTTGAGAAAAAATCTCATAATCGGTTCGAACTTGCTGATAGATTCATAAAATCCAGTATAAACAATATGGAATTGGCAAACGAGGGAATTCCCGAAAAGATTTTTCGGGAATTCAAAAAAGTCGGTTCGAACTTTCAAATTAAGGATCGAACCGTACTTTTTGAGCCACGCGGAGCGTGGCGAATCCTTGCAGAATCAGGATTTTGTGGGGGGAATGCAGAACAGACGGCGCTTCGCGCCGACCATATTTTTGGTTCTGAAACCCTTTTCGAAAAATTGGCGGTGAGAGTGAGATTCGAACTCACGATACGGTTTCCCGTATGGCAGTTTTCAAAACTGCTGCCTTAATCCTCTCGGCCATCTCACCATACATTTATAATTTGTCAACCTTGCGGAGAGGGTGGGATTCGAACCCACGGGCCCCTTTCGAGGCAAACCGCTTTCGAGGCGGTCCCGTTATGACCACTTCGGTACCTCTCCATATTTTTCTTTTATAAATCCAATGTATTTATTGAAATGTTTTTGATTTGAAGATCCAATTTCTTTAAAATAACGCGAAACCTCTTCTGATTTACTAAGACAAATACTGTACTTGTTTCCTTTTCGTGCGTTAAATTTTAATTCTTGTAATTTATTCTTAACAAATTCCAATAAAGGGATAGAACGGTTTGTAAAATTTATACCGCAACTATAGTATACCTTATTTTTATGAGGATGTTTGTCTATATAAAAACACCCATCTGTATCAATAAGTCCTCGTATACAGTGTTTGGATAATATATCGTTCTTTTTAACCCATTCTGGAACTGAAACTTGTTGCCTCACCTTATTTCCTACAGAAAGACCATTCTCGACTAAAAACTTGACAAGCTCAGTTCTTGACACGGTTAAATCCCAGACCGAGCCTTGTTTGTAAAAAGAGGGTGCTACCCCAAACAACTTCGTTATTAGACTGGAGACATAATAAGCATATTCTTTATCATCCCTTCTGTTTAGGGTAATTATAACTTGTCTTTTTGTAATACTGCCATCTCCTAATATAATACCAATAAATTCTGCCAAGTCCTGATTCTGGATTGGCCTTTTTATTTTTCTCGTTACAAAATATTGGTTTTTGTTAAATTTTCCTACTTTTTTCCACCACTCAAGCCACTTCTTTTTTCTATATCCTGGATCTTTACCAAACCCATAGTGTCCGTATTTTTTATATACTGCCATTGCCCCCGCGGAGGCTCCATGTCCTACATACCAAAATGGCTTCCTTATCTCTATGTGCGATGGTATTTTTACCCCTGCCTTTTTACATAGCGTTTTTAGGGCAGGAAGGGAAATGTTGTATTTTTCCCTTCGCCAATCGTTCAAGGATCTTACGTGGATTTTTAAAAGTTCTGCCAATTCAGTTGTTCGTAGACCAGATTTTTCAATAACAAAATTAAGCAATTCGGCCTGCTTGCCTTTAGGGAATAATACTCTGTTTGGATAAGAATACCGTTCAGGCATGTCTCCATGATATCAAAGATTTTAAAATATAACAAACGCCAAAAAACTAATCTAAAACGGACCCAAGAATACGTTTTATCTTGCCTTATATCTTTTTTCAATCTCGGTTGCGACCATAATGATGTCTCTGTCGGTGACCTTGCCACCGATGTCAAAATGTTGAAGTTCAAATAATAAAAGATATGAATATCGGGATGATGATCTTTGGATTCGAAAAATGGCACTAGTTTTTTAATAATACATACTTCATTTTCCAGAAAGAAAAAACCCTCCGGGGGCGGCGACGAATGAACGACGACGACGAACGAAGGGGCGTCTGCACGAAGGCAGACTCATCAAACCTGTCAGTTTCCCGTCTCTAGATGAGGCGGGCCGTGGCTGGGATCACGGCGAACCGGCAGATTTGGGGGTAGGACTAGAGACGCGCTAGAGATCAAAATAGACTGGTCGCGTCAGAAAGGTGCCTGTTCGTAGGCGGGTTCTTTGCTGGATTCGTTCCAACTTCTCGCAACATGTGATACAGGTTTCAACCGCCGGGTCGGCTTGAAGCCGCTTTTCCGAGATGTCTTCTCCACATTCGGCGCAAGAGCCGTATGTGCCGTCGCCGATCCGGCTTATTGCCTTTCGGATTCGAACGCAACGCCGGCCTTTGCTGTCGGCGAAGGCCCTATCAATCTCTTGGGGTCCCAGTTCAGAGGCGTGGTCAACCAATTCCTTAAAGACCGGCGTCAGAGGGCTGTCTTCGTATGTTTTGGGACATGAGTGTTTTTGAAACTCTGTCTCAAGCCTCTGTCTTGCCTCTACTAAATTGATCATGTTGCACCTCCCAATCCCAACTGTTGTTGTCGAAGAACTCGTGAATTTGCAGTATAAGGGACAAACAAATACAAGTCAAGGGCTTGACGATTATTGTCTTACGTGATATGCTCTTGCCACGAAGTTCTCAACAATCAGGGATAAACAGGGGCTAAAATTCCCCCAGAAAAGGTGCATCATGAGGATGTTCAAGCTCGTTCTCGTCGTCGTTTTCACGCTGGTCCTTGTGGTCAGCAATTTGGCGCAGGCACAGCAGACACAACCGGCGCCTGTCAACTCATGGGTGGTTGGCACCGATCTCGCGCCGGCGAGCTGGGTGAAGGCCGACGGGATGTTACAGCCCTTCGGCAACATCCGGTCAGCGAGTGGCGACAAGCCGTTAGCTGATCAGGAGAAAGACGTGTTAGCAACGGTGTTCGTCGGTTACAAGCCGTTGAACTGGTTCGGCGGGGAGGTGCGATTCCAAAAATTTGGAACGCACGGCCAGCTGGATGGCTCGGTTGGTCAGACCAGGGGTATGTTGATGGTGTGGGGCGCAGACGCCACGCCCAAGATCATATCAACGGCCCCGGTTCTGAATGGGCTGGTGGCGTACAATCTAAAATCGTCCACGAAGTTGTCGCGGATCGATATCTTGGGCAATTACAGTTTTGCGCTCACTAGGGGCTGGGTCTCGGCGTTCGCCGGGGTACCCATCCTGAAGATGGAGAGCACGGAGGATGTTGCTCGCTCGCAGGGCTTTCTCTTGTATGTGAGATTACCCAACGGTACTCTCGATACAAAAGGTGTTCGTGAGGACTACATTTTCTCGTCGATGGCGGCGTCGAAGGCGACGATATTCGGGATTGCCGGTGGCGTCGAAGGCGAATACTGTCTCGTGAGCGATCTCGTTCTCGAGGGTCGAATCGGGCTGGCAGTATTTCCGTGGGGGAGCACTAAGCTTGGCGGGCAGTTCTCCGCCACCAAGGATGTCTATCTCGTCAACGTTGCCGACGGAGTGAGTGCGACGCCGATTCAAACGTTGGCGCATCTGAATCTGGCGAACATCCTGTATGTCGAGAGCGCTAAGGAAACGGTGACGGCCGTTGAGGCCAAACTCGGTTTCAAATGGCGGGTCAAGGTTGGAGAGCGGGCTTCGCTCAATCTTGGCATGGCCATCTCGAGATCGTCGTTGTCCAACGTGCCGATCGTGGCGGGGTACGTCGTCGGCGACCCCTATGCCGTTGGCAACGGCAAGTTTAGTCCTCGCACGGCGAACATTTTGATGTGGGCGCCAACGCTCACCGTCGGCCTGTGGTTCTGAAACAAAGTCATGAAGACGAACAAGGGGCGGCAAGGGCTGCCCCTCTTTAATTGGTAAAAATTTATTTAGTGTCCGTACGGACACTAAATAAATTTTTACTACCGGGAATACAAAATAGTGGATAAATATTTTAGTGAATTATAGAGATTCTGATATAATAAATAAAAGGTCGATGCAATTAAATTTTATTATCTGAATATATCTAAATGAACAAAACTTGGACAGCTATTATTGTCATTCTCGTAATCATCGCCGGAATTTGGTGGTTTAACGGAGGTAGTTCGAATGTGGCTTTGTCTCCTGATGCCAGTACTTCTCCGACAGCTACAGGGGCAACGAAAACACCCGCAGTTTCAAAAGCCAATCGAACAGTCACTCCCGCCCCGGTTGTTACATCCGCCCTTTCGTACAGTCAACTGGTCGCGCAATATGGCAATAATCGAATTCAATTCGATCAGAATTGCCAGGCTCAACCCAATTTAGTCGTGTTAAAAAATGGGTCCAGTATCTTGCTCGATAATCGAGCCAATCAAACGCGGACTATCGGTGTGAATAGCCGAATCTATACTCTTGTGCCATATGGATATCAAGTGGCGACTCTTTCAACCGCTTCGGTACCCCAAACACTTAGCTTGAGTTGCAATAATCAGGTCAATGTCGGCACGATTAATCTTCAGGCCAATATTTCCGGCCAGTAAGCTGCTAAATCATCCCGCCTAGGCGGGATGATTTTTAAAAGAATATCTGTTATACTAATTCCATGCAACATCCCAGCTGGCGGTATTTTACCAAAAACATCTCGATCGCCATCGGCATCATTCTTATTTGGCGAGGGGTTTGGGTTATGCTTGATCTTTTGGACAGTGTTCTCTTTGGCGGTAATCACGTTGTCACGGCCGTGGCCGGTATCATCGTTGGCATCGTCATTCTCTACTTACCCGAAAGAAATCTCAAAGCATTGGAGCGGTTATAGAAATCAGATCAAAACACGCCAGATGGCGTGTTTTGATCGTGTCAGGCTTTTGGGCCTGCCACGAGGAAATTGCTGCGCAATTTCTTTTTGTGGTTGCGGGGGTGGGATTCGAACCCACGACCTCCGGGTTCTGTGTAACTGCAATTACTTGCAGGATCGGACTATACCATCATCCACCAAAAACGTGGATGCTCCCATTATAGTCTCTGAACGTTTCTAATCTTTTGGAGGGATTAGATTTCGCTGCTGATTGCCCACCGATATTATCGGTTAGGGTTTCCAGACAGTTTAGAGAGTTTTTCCATATCACATTACTATGATAGGTCACAATTTCTTATGAGCCCGGCACGCTACCGCTGCGCTACCCCGCGATTAACCTAAAACAATTAGGCTCCTCAATTATATCACTACCATTGAAATAATCAAGAAAATAGGATAAAATTCCTATACTAATTTATGTCGGCGTAGTTCAACGGTTAGAACGGATCACTCATAACGATCAGACGAAAGTTCGACTCTTTCCGCCGGCACCAGAAATAGAAACACAAACAAAAACATGCAATACCAATTTCACACGCTCGATTCCGGCTTAAGACTCGTGATGGTTCCCATGGAGGGGACGAAAACCGTTACGGTAATGGTTATGGTTGGGACCGGTTCGAAATATGAGACCAAGGACATCAATGGTATCTCTCATTTTCTAGAACACATGATGTTTAAGGGCACAGAAAAACGGCCGGGTCCGCTTGATATCTCTCGCGAACTCGATGGTATCGGTGCCCAATATAATGCCTTCACCGATAAAGAGATGACGGCCTATTACGCCAAATCTGGCTCCGATAAACTGGATATTATTATGGATGTAATCTTTGATATCTATTTAAATTCCAAATTAGAAGAATCAGGAATTCAAACTGAACGCCACGTGGTGGTTGAGGAAATTAATATGTATCACGATGAGCCGCGTTGGATTGTGGCCAATGTTTTAGAAAAACTTCTTTATGGTGATCAACCGGCCGGTTGGTCAATCGCAGGTGAAAAAGAGACCATTCTTGGATTGAAAAACCAACAATTTGTTGATTACTTTAATTCTCATTATATTGCATCTAACACAGTAATCGGTATTGCGGGTGATATTGATCCAGAAACTGTTAAAGAAAAAGTTCAGAAATATTTTGAGAACATTCGCCAAGGAAATAAAATTGAAAAATTGCCGGCGACTGAAAAACAGTCTGGTTCCCAAACAGATGTTTTCTATAAAACTACTGACCAGACTCATTTCATTCTTGGATTTCGAGGGTTCAATATGTTTGATGACCGTAGGTATCCGCTTGGGGTTTTAGCTAGTATTCTTGGCGGGGGAATGAGTTCGAGGTTATTCAGCGAGGTCCGGGAGAAACGGGGATTAGGATATTATGTTTCAGCTTCGCAGGAAACACGGACTGATACCGGATTTTTTGAGATTGATGCCGGAGTCAATAATGACCGAGCGATTGAAGCGGTAACTGTTGTTATGGATGAGCTTCGAAAAATAAAAAAAGACGGAGTAACTGAACAAGAACTCAAACGAGCTATTGACAGAACAATCGGAAGCACAGCTTTAGCTCTTGAACACTCCGATTTTTTGGCTCAGAATTTAGGCGTGAGTGTTTTGTTTGAAAACAAAGTTTTGACCCCAGAGGATGAATTGGTTAAAATTAAAGCAGTGACCCTAGAGAATATTAAGTCTGTTATTAAGGAAGTTTTCAAAGAAGATAGGCTTAACCTGGCTCTCATCGGTCCATTTAAAGATACCGAACCGTTTAAAAAATTACTAACTTTATAATTATGGCCGGAGAACGCGTTCAATTAGAAATTGCCAGTAGTACTATTATTAAAACCATTTTACTGATTCTCCTCTTTGTTTTTCTGTATATCCTCAAAGATGTTGTTATCATCTTTCTTTTCGCGTTGGTAATCGCTTCCGGTATTTCACCATTCGCGAATTGGTTGGATGAACGGGGCTTCCCCCGCGTAGTCGGGGTCTTGGCTCTCTATATGATTGTTCTTGGCCTAGCGGTTTTTGTACTTTCGCTTGTTGTACCGTATATCTCCGATGATATTAACCGATTGATTAGTGTTTTACCGAAAGTGGTCGAGAGTGTTTCATCGTCTCTCGATATTGCCCAACAATCTTCACCCCAGTATCTGGATTTTCTGGGGGAAATCCAAAACATTCTTTCCAGTTTTTCCTCATATCTTCAACAAGCCTCGCAATCCGTGGTTGGTTTAATTGTCAGTGTTTTTGGTGGCTTGTTTTCTTTCGTGGCAATTTTGATCATCTCATTCTATCTCTCGGTAACGCGTAAAGGAGTGGAATCATTTCTTGGTTCGGTTGTCCCAGAAAAATACGAAAACTATGTTATCAGTCTCTGGAAACGGACCGAGATAAAAGTGGGGAAATGGCTTCAGGGCCAAATGCTCCTCGGTCTTATTGTTGGCTTAGCGACCTATATTGGTCTTTCACTTTTGAATGTTAAATTCGCCCTATTATTGAGTTTATTAATGATGGTCCTTGAATTGGTGCCAATGGTGGGGCCCGTGGTTTCCGCCATCCCCGCTGTCATCCTTGCTTTTCTTCAGTCGCCGGTCTTGGGTTTCTGGGTTCTTGTCTTGTATATTGTGGTTCAACAGCTGGAGAACCACATTCTCGTGCCGATTATTTTAGGTCGAACTCTCAATCTCAATCCAGTCGTGATTCTTATCGCCCTCTTGGTCGGCCAAACATTGGCCGGTATTCCGGGCATGATTTTGGCGGTGCCTATTTCAACCATCATTGTCGAAATGCTCGATGATGTCGCGCGACAAAAAGAATCACGCAAAATTAGCCAATAGGACTTAGCCATTAGTGATTAGAAAAGTAGCCCTAAGTTCTAATGGCTAAAAACTAATGGCTTTATTTATTGTCGCAACTCCAATAGGTAACTTGGGCGATATAACACCGCGCGCGGTTAGCACGTTAAGTAATGTCGATTTGATTTTGGCCGAAGACACACGGGTGACGCGAACACTGCTTGAGCATTACAATATTAAAAAAGAATTACTGGGTTATCATCAACATTCGGGTCGGGGGATTATTGAAAAAGTTATTAATCGGTTGAAAGAGGGTCAAGACATTGCCCTAGTCTCCGATGCCGGCACGCCGGGTATTAATGATCCCGGTAATTTCTTAATTCAAGAAATTCTAAAAGAACTACCAGATTTGAAGATTGTGGGCCTACCTGGTCCGAATACCGCGATTCTTGCGCTCTCAATTAGCGGATTTCCAACAGATAAATTTATGTTTCTGGGGTTTCCGCCCCACAAAAAAGGCCGGCAGACATTTTTTCGAAACATTGAAGCGGTCCCGTATACCGTGGTATTGTATGAGTCCAAGCATCGTATCGTCAAAGCGCTTGAACAACTGGCTCCGCTTGGCCGGCCACTCATTGTCTGTCGTGAATTAACGAAGCAATTCGAAACAACCTATCGCGGTCAGGCCGAAGAAATTTTAACGAAACTGGTCGGCAATAATCTTCTCGGAGAATTTGTGGTCGTGATCGGGCCTAAGCCAAAAAAAGTTAAATCTGAACCAGATGAAGAAAAATAAATTTTACATCACCACCGCCATTCCTTATGTAAACGCCGATCCGCACGTCGGTTTTGCCATGGAATTAGTCGAGACCGATGTTCTTGCGCGTTATCATCGTCAAATCGGGGACGATGTCCGCTTTCTTACTGGTTCAGATGAAAATGCCTTAAAAAATGTTCGTAAAGCAGAACAAGCGGGTACGCCGATTAAAGAATTTATAGATGATAAAGTTCAAGAACTTTTGAAGTTGGTTCAAAAACTTAATTTATCGAATGACGATTTTATTCGTACGACCGAGGAGCGTCATATTCGTTCTTCCCAAAAACTATGGCAAGCTTGCGTCGCGGCTGGGGATATATATAAAAAGAAATACACGGGCCTTTACTGCATTGGTTGCGAAGAATTTAAAACGCCCAAAGAGCTTATAGACGACAAATGTCCCGAACATCGTCGTTATGAATTAGAGAAAGTCGAGGAAGAAAACTATTTTTTTAAGCTTTCCAACTATCAAGAGAAACTTGGTCAACTTTTAGATTCAGGAGAACTAGAGATATTACCCGAAAAACGTAAAAATGAAATCAGGGAATTTGTTCGTCAAGGGCTAAGTGATTTTAGTATTTCTCGAAGCGCGACTAGGGCTAAAGGTTGGGGGATACCTGTGCCCGGCGACGATTCACAGGTAATTTATGTTTGGTTCGATGCCCTAGTTAACTATATAAGCGCGCTTGGTTATGATAGTGAATCAGAATTGTTTAAAAAATATTGGCAAGAAAATGATCAACGGTGCCATGTAGTTGGTAAAGGTATCACTCGTTTTCACGCGATCTATTGGCCGGCCATGCTTTTGTCGGCGGGTCTTAAACCACCTTCTAAAATATATGTTCATGGTTACGCCACAATAAATGGGGAAAAAATTTCAAAATCAGTAGGAGACAATTCGACTAATCCATTCACTTTTATTGAAAAATACGGGGCTGATGTTTTACGCTATTTCTTGCTTAGAGAAATTCCGTCCACGGATGACGGTGATTTTTCCGAAGAAAAACTCGTGGCTCGATATAACGGCGATTTGGCCAATGGCCTTGGCAACCTTGTGGCTCGTGTCGCCACCTTGTTGGATAACAATTTTAGCGAGGGATTGGAATATAATAAAAACTTGATTGACCCTGCGACAATCAGCGCCATTGATAAAATGCAGAATAGCTACAGAACCAGTATGGAAAACTTTAAGTTACATGAAGCCCTGATAGCAATTTGGGAGTTAATTTCCTGCGCCGATAAATATGCGAATGACACCAAACCTTGGGTGTTGATTAAGGAGGATGTAGAAAAATTCAAAATTGTGATGATAAATCTCGTCGAGATTATATATCAGACTACAAAAGCACTCGAGCCATTCATGTCCGAAACTGCCGATAAGATTTCTATAATCTTTGATTTTAAAAAAGAAGAGGCCGGCCTTGAAGGCCGGCGACTGAAGGTACAGAAAGGTACTGTCCTGTTTCCACGTCTTTAGACCCTTTGCACTTTATCTCGGGCGTGGATATAGATAACAATGTCCAAAATCATAAGAAGAGTCACTATTGCATGAAAGACGTCTCTCATGCAGAGCCTGATCTTGTACCCGTTTGGTCCGTACCCATAGAGCTCCATTGGTACCTCCACGTTCGAAACAATACAGAGCTTTATAATTTATGTCAACTATCTTTGATTCTCATTGTCATCCCCAGTTTCCGCAATATGACGCGGATAGGGACGAGATGATAAAAAGAAACCTTGAACAGGGTGTTTTTATGATTGCGGTTGGAGCGAATTTGGAAACATCTAAACAAGCCATTGAACTAGCAAATAAATATAATAGAATTTGGGCGACAGTTGGTTTGCATCCCGATGAAATTCAATTGCTAAATTGTTACGATCGTAACAATTTAGCAAGATATGATATTAGTGATTTTAAAATACTAATGAAGAAAAAGAAGGTTGTGGCGGTGGGAGAAGTGGGTCTGGATTATTATCGAACGCCAGAAGGAGAAAAAAGAGAAAGACAGAAAAAAGTCTTTTTGGAATTTGCCGATTTAGCTAAAGAGAAGAACCTGCCATTGGTGCTCCATGTCAGAAATGAAAAAAATGGGAAATCTGCTCACGATGATATGATTGAGTTGTTGTCTAGTAATATGTCTGGCGTGACCCATTCCTTTACCGGTACCTTAGATGAGGCAAAAAAATATCTAAATCTAAGATTTTATTTAGGGCTCAACGGGATCATTACGTTCACTAAAGAATATGATGAATTGATTAAATTTTTGCCGATAGATTCAATATTGATAGAAACAGACGCGCCGTGGCTGACTCCAGCGCCGAATCGAGGTAAAAGAAACGAGCCATTCGGCGTTGTTGAGGTGGCCCAAAAGATAGCCATGCTCAAAAATATGTCTTTTGAAATGGTGGCCCAAGAGACATTCGCCAATACTCAAAAACTTTTTAAAATCCACTAAAACCCTTATTTTAAGCCATTTTTAGACCCTTCCAGTACAAGGGGTTGATTTTTACTTGGAAAGGGAGTATGCTGGAGTGGCAGGATGGAGATACGAGATTGGGCCGCGCGTCGCGCGATAAGCAAGCGCATTGTCGGCTCAGGTCGATTATTTCCCCTCACCCCAGTCCGCCGGCGCCACCGTGCCCGCGCGTACCGTTTACCACGACGACTCGGGCGATTCGCCGGCGGACTGGGTCTTAGTTCTTTGTTAGTCGTAGTTGTTGGTTAATTTCCGGTGGCCATCGAATGCTACCGGCGTGTGGAGGGGTCGTCAGCGGATTACCTCTATTCGACAAGTCACTTTCACAGCTGGCCCTGCGGCTACTGTCGGCCGATTCCAGGGAAGTGGACAGGGCCCGGGTGTGCACCCCGGGCCTTTTTTGTTTTTGATAAAAAACTGCATTTCCGTTATAGTAGGATTACTTAGATGTCAAAATACAACCCCGCAAAGACCCCGACGCTTCGGTCGGGGAGCCGACAAAATCGTCGGCTTAGAAAAAATGAAAAAATATAACCCGAATAAAATAGAACGCAAATGGCAGAAGTATTGGGAAGATAAAAAGCTTTATGAAGCTAAGGATTTTTCAGGTGGGAAAGAACCCCGCAAAATGACTTCGTCATCGCGGGGTAACAATTTCATGCTCTTGGTGGAATTTCCGTATCCGTCGGGGGATTTGCATACAGGACACTGGTTTGCCTTTTCGGTGCCCGATATTTATGGGCGGTATTTAAGAATGAACGGATTTAACGTGATGTATCCCATTGGTTTTGATGCTTTTGGTTTGCCGGCCGAGAACGCGGCCATTAAGAACAATATTCATCCGCGCGATTGGACTAAGAAAAATATCACCAAGATGTCCAAACAACTGCGCTCAATGGGCGCCGGTTTCGATTGGTCGCGCGAAGTTAGTACCATCGACCCCGAATATTATAGATGGACGCAGTGGATTTTTATTCAATTATACAACGCCGGTTTAGCTTATCGGGCCGAGACATTGGTAAATTGGTGTCCGAATGATAAAACCGTTCTCGCCAATGAACAGGTGATAGATGGCAAGTGCGATCGTTGTGGAAGTGCTGTCGAACAGCGGAATCTTTCGCAATGGATGTTCAAGATTACTTCTTTTGCCGACCGGCTGATTGATGATCTCAAAGATTTGGATTGGCCGGAATCGACGAAGTTGGCCCAGATTAATTGGATTGGAAAAAGTGAGGGCATAAACATTAATTACGACGTTGAAGGTGTAAACATCCAGATAACCGTTTATACTACGAGGCCGGATACTAATTTTGGCGCGACTTTTATCGTGGTTGCTCCAGATAGTAAATTTGTGAAAGAAAATAAAGAGTTATTTTCAAATGAAGATGAGGTAAAAAAATACTTAGCCGAATCTAAAAAGAAAAGTGATTTGGAAAGAATTGCCGAAGGACGCAAGAAGACAGGAGTTTTTACGGGTCTTTATGCCGTCAACAATTTAACGGACAAAAAAATGCCGATTTACATCAGCGATTTTGTTTTGGCCACGGTTGGAACGGGCGCAGTCGTAGGAGTGCCGGGTCATGATGTGCGGGATTTTGAATTTGCCCAAGAAAAAGGATTAGAAGTGATAAGAGTAGTGGTGGGTAAAGATGACGATACTTCTCCAATTACAAAAATAGAACAAGTTCAAGAGGGGGCCGGTATAATAGTAAACAGCAAATTCCTAAATGGGCTAGATATTCACGAAGCGACTGAAAAGATTAAAGATTACATAGAAGAAAAAGGATGGGGCAAAAGAGCAGTCAATTATCGCTTGCATGACTGGGTGCTTTCACGCCAGCGTTATTGGGGAGTACCCATACCGCTTGTGTTTTGCGAACACTGCGCGGCAATTTCTAATTCTCAATTTCCAGTTTTCAATGATAAGGAAGGCGGAACTATTATGGAAAGAAACGGGAAACGATACGCGGTCGTACCAGTTCCGGAAAACGAATTGCCGGTGAAGTTACCACCACTCAAGGACTTCATGCCCGCTGATGACAGTCGGTCGCCATTGGCGAAAGCGGGGAAGTGGCTGAAAGTAAAATGTCCGAAGTGCGGACAACCAGCCGAAAGGGAAACCGATACCATGGATACGTTTGTGGATTCATCCTGGTATTATATGCGCTATACCGACCCGAAAAACGAAAAAGAATTTGCGTCACAAGAAAACATGGCCAAGTGGTTGCCGTTGCCATTATATTTTGGCGGGGCGGAACATAATACCATGCATCTCTTGTATTCGCGCTTTATCACCAAAGCTCTCCGCAGTCAGAATCTGATTGATTTTTCTGAGCCATTTCTGGGTCGGCGCAATCACGGATTTATTATGGATTCAACGACGGGGCAAAAAATGTCTAAGTCCAAAGGTCAAGCTGTGGATCCTGATGAACAGGTTGCTAAATATGGGGCGGATACAATGCGAATGTACTTTGCTTTTATGGGTCCGTATGATCAGAACTACGCTTGGAACTTTGACAGCGTTTTGGGTGTGCGAAGATTCTTGGATAGGGTTTGGAACTTTGTAAATAAACCGACAACCGACAACCAACAACCTACAACAGAATCGCCTGAAGTTAGAATTACTATCCACAAAGCGATTAAAAATGTCGGCGAAGCAATCAAATCTCATCGATTTAATGTTGGGGTTTCAGAATTGATGAAATGCCTAAACGCGATTGAACATTCAGAGTTGTCGGTTGTAGGATGTGAGTTGTTTGTTAAACTTCTGGCGCCATTTGCTCCGCACATTGCCGAGGAACTATGGATGGAAGTATTGGGCAATAAAACATCTGTCCATCTTGAAAAATGGCCCGAGTTTAATGAGGCGTTGTTACTAGAAGAATTAGTCACGCTCGTTATTCAAGTGAATAGCAGGGTGCGCGACACTATCAGTGTGAGGCAGGGTCTTTCAGAAGACGAGGTTAAGAAAATAGTCCTAGCAAACGAGAAAATTCAAAAAGCACTTGAAGGCAAGGAAATAAAAAAGTTTATTTATATTCAGGACCGATTGACGAATATTGTGGTCTAAGATATTGTGGTTGAGAAAGAAAGATAATCTGAAGTCCCGTACGAAGTCCGCCTCGCCTTTGGCGAGTCGAAGACCTTGGGCGGGTAACTTCGTAACGGGATGACAAGTGAACCCGATCGAGATTTTGTGGAGTTTATTATCAAGGGGATTGTGAATAATCCCGACAAGGTGGAAGTGGCGCGGACGGTAGATGAGTTGGGAGTTTTACTGACAGTTAAGGTGGCGTCGGAAGATATGGGTCTTCTGATTGGCCGAAGCGGGACGACCGCCAAAGCGATTCGGACGCTGGCTCGGATAATCGGCATGCGCAACAATGCCCGCGTTAATCTCAAGATTGAAGAACCGGAAGGCGGCCGGATGGCCAAAGAAGTCGAACCGATGGCCGGTCTCGGCGACGGCAAAGAAAAAACCGTCGATGAAGCCATGGATAGCTTGGGCGTGTAGATTTAAATTAAAGGAACCCGCATTTGCGGGTTCCTTTAATTTATTGTATAATATAAATCAAAATGAAGTTTGATATTATCACAATTTTTCCGGATATTTTTAAAGGATTTGTTTCCGAATCTTTGCTTTTTAAGGCGCAAAAGAAAAAACTCGTTACTATTAAAACGCACTATTTGCGTGATTGGACCGAAGACCGGCACCAGACTGTGGATGGTAAGCCATACGGCGGAGGGCCGGGACTGGTATTTCGGATTGAACCGCTTTTTAAAGCGGTTCAATCCTTGAGTTTAAAGTTTAAAGTTAAAAGTTCAAAGTTAAGGAAAAAAGAAAAAATTATTCTTTTTTCGCCGCGCGGAAAAAAGTTTACCAATGAGTTGGCAAAAAAATGGTCTAAGTTCGACCGACTGATTTTAATTTGTGGGCGGTATGAGGGCGTGGATGAGCGAGTGGCGGAATATATCGCCGACGAAGTTATCTCGGTTGGCGACTTTGTGCTTAATGGTGGGGAAGTGGCGGCGATGGCGGTTATCGAAGCCATCTCCCGTCAACTTCCGGATTTCATGCACGACGCCGACTCGGCTACCAAAGATGACCATGCCCAATACACCAAACCAGAAATATTTTATCCTAAAAAAGGTGTCAGTTGGAAAGTGCCGAAAGTTCTTCTTTCGGGTAACCATAAAAAGATTGCGGAATGGCGGAAAAAGAATAACCACTAATGGCTATTGACTCTTTATTTTGGCCGAGTATACTAGAGAGACCATTAAGGTTAGTAGCGATTTGGACTTTAGAGACCCAACCGCTATCCCGCCACAATTAGACACATAGTTAAACCACGATTGATCGCCCCAGTGTCGAAGTTGTCTTTTGTTGAGCCTGTCCCTTTTGGGACCAGTCCCTGCGGCTCAACGCGAAGGCAATATCGGAAGCGGGACGGCTAATCGTGGTTCTGCTATTCTCAAAATGAGGATAAAGAACCAACCCTCCTATGCCAAGGCTACGGAAGGGCAAGGGAAAGAACATTGTCAATTTCATATAGTTAACCAGTGAATTTTCTGCCCGTCTCGGTAGCAATACCCGACGTGGTAGATTTCTTAAGAGAGTTTGATTCTGGCTCAGGATGAACGCTGGCGGCACCGATAAGTCATGCAAGTCGAACGGTATAGTCGCAAGACTATATAGTGGCGAACGAGTTAGTAACACATTGGTATCTACCTTTTAGTCGGGCACAACCCCGCGAAAGCGGGGCTAATTCCCGATAGTCTCGTAAGAGTAAAGACGCAAGTCGCTAAGAGAGGAGCCTATGTCCTATCAGCTTGTTGGCGGGGTAACGGCCCACCAAGGCTATGACGGGTAGGGGGTGTGAGAGCACGACCCTCAACGACGAAACTGAGAACGGTTCGTACACCTACGGGTGGCAGCAGACGAGAATATTCGACAATGGGCGAAAGCCTGATCGAGGGATGCCGCGTGCAGGAAGAAGGGCTTCGGCCTGTAAACTGCTTTTGTTAGGGAAAAACTTTGATTGTACCTAAAGAATAAGGGGTTGCTAACCTCGTGAATTTTTCTATCGCCTCCTCGGGCGATAGCGCGAGTCCTCATAGGAATATGAGGTAAAAAATACTTGGCTTATATGCTGGAAAACCCAGTTAATAGTTTGGTACCAGAAATGGTGACAATCTAAACTAAAATTTTGTTGATTTAATCAATAAAATTGCTGGAAAATCAGCAGGAAACTCGCTATAATTAGGTAGTGATACTTACCCAAAGACAACAAGAAATCATCATCGGTAATATACTAGGAGATGGGGGTGTTTATTTCTCACCAAGAGGAATGAATGCTCACTACTACATGAAACAATCTAAGGAACATTCAGAATATGTTCATTGGTTGTTTAAAGAGCTTAAAAATCTTTGTCCTTCTACGGTGAAGGAAAGAAAAGATAATAAGCAACTATACTTTTATAGTTCTCCTCATAGTGATTTAACCGTATTGAGATATTTCTTCTACTCAGATGATGGCAAGAAAATAGTACCGGAAAATATTCGGGAACTACTTACTTCCCCATTATCTTTAGCAGTATGGTTTATGGATGATGGCACACTTGATTTTCGATTAAAAGATCATTGTGCTTTCCACCTGTGTACTAATTGCTTTTCTAAAAAAGAAGCACAATTACTCGCCGATGTTTTAAAAGAAAACTTTGGCATAGTGGCATCGGTACATTATACTCTGTGTCGTGGAAAACGACATGCCAGAGTATATATTGGTGCGCAGGGTCGTGATCAATTTATTAAATTGGTTAGTCCATATATCCTAGATTGTTTTAAGTATAAATTACCCAAATATAGAGGGGCTCCTCAGAGACTTGATTCTTAACTGAATCGGATAGTAAGCGGTGAAACTAATTAATTTTAGTGGATGACTTACTATAACACGCCGAGAATCCCACCTTCCATATTGGAAGAGGATTGTGAGATAGTCCATGTGTAAACATAATTATTTTGTAATTTTGTACTACATCGCCAGCAGCAGCGGTAATACGAGGACCCCAAGCGTTATCCGGAATTACTGGGCGTAAAGCGTGAGCAGCCGGTTTTGCTAGTCTTACGTTAAATCTCACTGCTCAACGGTGAGACAGCGTGGGAAACGGCAAAACTAGAGCGGGTAAGAGGCAGACGGAACGTGCGGTGTAGGGGTGAAATCCATTGATATTGCACGGAACACCAAAAGCGAAAGCAGTCTGCTGGTGCTCTGCTGACGGTCAATCACTAAAGCGTGGGGATCAAAAAGGATTAGATAAATCCGTGTGTGCGTCGGCGATAAGTCGATGGGCATACTAAATGGTGTCCCCCTTGATAGCGATATCAAGGTGCGCATCTAGCTGTATCGGGGAAACCCTAATTTCGTTATAATTAATAGCAAAATGGGTAATCCCGAGGGAAGTCCCGCCTTGGCGGGACCCCGTAGAGACTTAGTCGTAAGACTAATGGAGATTAGTAATTATTGTAAAGAAATTGTTTTAGGTTCACTTCTTGGAGACGGTTCTCTTATTATTTCCAAGAATTACAGAAGGGCTCGGTTTGAGTTTCGACACTCTATTGTTCAAAAAGAATACTTTTTCTGGAAAGTGAAAGAATTAAATGAAATTTCCAGGGAAAAATCTTTTAGGCTACAGCCTGCCGATGGATGGAGTAAGAATAAAAAGCTTCATTTTGGTAGTGCCGTGAGTGATTTCCTAACAGATATCCATCGCCTTACCCATCAGGGAAACATTTTTGTTATCAGAAGAAAATGGCTAAGTAATTTATCAGCCGTTTCTCTTCTTGTATGGTGGTTAGACGACGGCTCGTTAGTTAAAAATTCTCGTCAGGGTGTTTTTTGTACCGAAGGTTTTAAACGGCATAGCATTGTAAAACTTTCCAAGTACATGAAACAAACATGGGATATCGAGACTCATGTTGCGCGAAGAGGTAAATACTATCAGTTGAGGATATATTCCACAGAAGAACTTAAAAAGTTTCTCAGAATTATCCTTCCTCATTTCAGGGTAAAAAGTATGTTGCCCAAGGTAATCCTTCTTTACAAAGATTTGCGGCTCCAAAAACGCTGGATCTCTGAAGTTGTTAAATTAACAAATTTTTCCGAAAAAGTTGTAAATAAATATTACAGACAAAAAAGAAATAGATGGAAAAGTTTCAGAGAATGATATAGTCCATGCTCATAGTAATATGAGAATAATACATAACCCTTGTAGTCCACGCCCTAAACGATACACACTAGCTATTGGGAGCATCGACCCTTCCAGTGGCGAAGCTAACGCGTTAAGTGTGTCGCCTGGGAAGTACGATCGCAAGATTAAAACTCAAAGAAATAGCCGGGAATTTGCACAAGCGGTGGATCATGCGGTTTAATTCGACTCTAAGCGAAGAACCTCACCAAGGCTTGAAATCCAGCTGCAAGCTCCAGAAACGGAGTCGCCTTCGAGGGTGCTGGACAGGTGCTGCACGGCTGAAATAGCTTACTAGCTAATTAGCTTCTTAGCTTATTAGTAAAAAGCAAAACCAATCGGCCAGTCATGGAGTAATCTGTGATAAAAAAGACCAACTCATATCGGTGAAGCCCAGAACGGGTAATACCGAGGGAAGTTATTTATTCAAATGACCCCGTAGAGACTTTGTTCGCCGGAGGGCGGACAGGATGGCAGACATATAAAAAATAAACTGCCATAAAACGTTGGCCCCCGCCAAGGCGGGGTGAAAGTATAGTCCGTACCATTAGGAATAGTGGATAAATACGGTCGTCAGCTCGTCATGTGAATGGTTTCCTTAAGTGGATTAACGAGCGCAACCCCCATCGTGTGTTATATGTGTCACACGAGACTGCTTTCGTAAGAAAGAGGAAGGTGGGGATGACGTCAAGTCAGCGTGGCCCTCTGATGCCTTGGGCTACACGCATGATACAATGGTTGTTACAATGGGTCGCCAACCCGCGAGGGGGAGCTAATCCCATCAAAAGCAACCTCAGTTCGGATAGGAGGCTGAAACTTGCCTCCTTGAAGCCGGAATCGCTAGTAATCGCGGATCAGAACGCCGCGGTGAATACGTTCTCAAATTTTGGACTCACAATGAAAGCGCCTGGCAGGTTATTTTTCTAAGCGGTTAAAATCCGCTCCCTCATGGCTAATGAGGTGTAGTTGAAGATTAGGTCCGACGCCGCGAGGATCGGACCGAAGGAATCGGAGACAAATGATAGCTTCTCAATAAAAATGTCGTATCGACCCATGGTTGGGCAGTGAGCATGGGGAAGATGTTTAAAAAAGACACGAGAAGATGTCAGGAAAAGAAATATAACTAACCCAGGGAGATCTGTCGGGGATAATCACAAAATGATTTGACGCCCCGTCAGAAGTCAGCTAGACTATAGTAATACGAGCGCGTGCGCTCTATGAAGGGTCTACTCTAAAATGTTAAATCCTGAATATATAATTGGTCTCGTTGATGGCGAAGGAAGTTTTACTGCCTATATTCGCGACCCGAATAGCAGCAGTGTTAGAAAGCGTCGAGTAGTAGTCGAACCAAGATTCTATATTAAGTTAATTGAGAGAGATAAAGATATTCTCTATCAACTTAAAGAATATTTTGGTTGTGGCAGTGTCTACTTTCAACGCGACAAACGACCGAATCATCAGCAATGCTACCGATATGAAGTATTCAATTGGAAGGAGTTACGGAAAATTATTATTCCTTTCTTCCAGAAGCATCAGTTACGGTTTGCCTCCAAGAAAAACGATTTTATAATATTTTGCGATATTATGAATCGAATTGAAAAAGGCGAACATAAAACCGAAGCGGGATTGAAAAATCTTTGTCAGATAAAAGCAAAGATGCACTAGGAGCTCGTCGCATGCGGGAAATCCGCAGGTGCGATGGGAACGTCAATTCTGAAATCACAGAAGACAATTGCCCGTCAACTCAAGGGAGCCGGGAATACCCGAAGACCCGTATTATATATGGGGACACGGTAGGCTCGGTAACAAGGAGTAAGTCGTAACAAGGCAAGGCTAGCGGAAGCTGGTCTTGGATCACCTCCTTTCTATTTTTGAACATTATGTTCTTAAACCTAGAAAGGTTAGTAGTAGGAGATGAGAAAAGGGAAATTAGATTTCTAATTTGTCATATCACACTCTGACCTACATAAAGATGTCGATCCATGCACTTTCTAATCAAAATAGAAAGTGCATGGGAGGGGTCCGACCTCAAAATCGGAGTTCGATTGTGCTGGAACAAAAAGCGCACATAGCTGGCCCCGATGTTACAGTCGGGGAGCCGATCCCGCGTTAGCGAGCGTCGGCTTTAACTATATGAAATTGATTGTGTTTATCAAAAGCCCCGCCGTGGCGGGGCTTTTGATTTGAGAAAATCTGTTGTATCATTTATACATGAATATCGTTCCCGCGGACATATTAAATTCGATTCCATTTTTTGGGATTGCGATTGTATTCATATCCCTAGTTTATTGGATTCCGGCGTTTTTTATTGTTTACCATTTGACTCGTTTCGGTATTGGGTCTCGGCCGAAATTTATTGCCCTTGTGTTTCTTGTCGGTTCGGTTATTCTCTTTAGCCTTTTTATTATCGGTGCCAGCCAGTTTGATTTATCGGTACTGGCGCAACAGGCGGGGGATTATATCAAATCTTCATTATGAAATTTTTATCTGTCTTTACGGAAACTCATAATACTTTTGAAGGCCAACGGCCCTACGAACATACCATCGTGTTGCTTCATCGGCATTGGTTTGTTCTGGCGATTAAACTTGCCGGGTATTTATTAATTGCGCTTATACCAATTGTTGTGTATTCAGGTCTTTTAAACTTCGCGGGCTTTGTATATTTTCAAGGCTTGTATTTAGTTTTTACCACGGGCTTTTATTTGATCTGGTGGTACTCGCTTTTTTATGTGATCACGATGTATCTTTTGGATACTTGGATTATTACCAATCATCGAGTTATTGATAGCGAACAGCACGGTTTTTTCAATCGGACCGTGGCCGAATTAAGTCTGGCCAAAATTCAAGACGTGAGTACAAGAATTGAAGGTCCCCTGGCGACATGGCTGAAATTTGGGTATCTTGACGTTCAAACCGCCGGTACCAGTCCCAAGTTTTCCTTCAAACAAATTCCAAATCCGCTTGCCGTGAAAGATGAACTGATGCGGGCCCATAATGAATATATTGCCGAACACCCCGAAGGAATAGAGATTCACGAAGAACAAGGTTTATAAAACCGTCCCGCCATGGCGGGACGGTTTTATAACGACTCACAAACAAGGGCTACTTAATCTGATAGGTGAGAGTCACGTTTATAACAACGTCATTTTCGCCGGTGGAAATGGTCGGTTCTGGTCCGCCTCCGCCCATACCGACGGCCTTTGTATCATAATACATGGGGACGGGATAGCCACCGGAATCTTCAGAAAAGTTTACTATTTTACCAAGACGGACGCCGACTTGCTTTTGTAATTCCTGGGCCTTTTTCTTGGCGTCATCAATGGCCAATTGACGAGCCTGTGATTTCAAGGCATCCGGGTTTTCGATCTGCAGGCCAAGGTTATTAACTTGATTCGCGCCGGCAGAAACTAATCCACTCAATATCGTGCTAATCTTTGTCAGATCGCGAACTTTAATTTCGTATGATTGAGTGACTTGGTAGCCGGTGATAGTGGCCTGACCGCCATATGGGGGATACTTATATTGGGGAGTCACATTATAACCACTGGTTTTAATGTCTTTCTCGGCGATGCCTTGCTTCTTTAAAAAACTATCAACGGCATTTGATTTTGTGCTGTTGCTGTCTTGGGCCGATTTAGAATCAATTGCTTGAGTAACAATGCTGGCCGAGATAACAGCAATATCGGGTTTGGCTGTAACTTTGCCCTCACCGCTGAATGAAACAGTATTAGTGGTCGTGGCGGTATTGGAGACTTGATTAATTTCGACCAAGAGGAAAAGAGCTAGGATTACTAATGCGAGACTGCCTGACCAAACAAGGGGTTTTAAATTAACCATTAGTAGTTAGCCATTAGAACTTAGTTGTTGGAACTAAATCATAAATGACTTATTAAACTATCATAATTAGTGTATTATACGGGATATGAAAAATAAAGATATAGTAGTAATTCTGGACAATATTCGAAGCCGAGAAAATGTCGGTTCTATTTTTCGGACCGCCGATGCCGCCGGAGTTTCTAAAATTTACCTTTGTGGAATCACACCAACACCAAGTGCTGAAAAACAATCATTGCTATCTGAATACGATCGTATCAAAATAGCAACGGATAAAATCGCAAAGACGGCATTGGGAGCGGAAAAATGGGTGCCTTGGGAATACTACAAGCAGACATGGCAATTGATGGAAAAACTAAAAAAAGATGGCTATCAAGTATTAGCTTTAGAAAAAGTGAACCGCCCCTTTGACGGGTTCAGGGCAAGCAAGGATATCTTCAAATTTAGGGTCAAAGATGGGCCTCTAGTCCTAGTGGTGGGTAATGAGGTTTCGGGGTTATCCCCGAGGGTTCTAAGACGGTCAAGTGAGGTAGTGAGTATCCCTATGTATGGCCGGAAGGAGTCCCTAAATGTTGCGGTTGCTTTTGGAATTGCGGTCTATGCGCTCATTGGGGCATAGTTTAAAAGACCAGTATAAAGGTATATAAAAAGTGAAATTATTTTGTAATCTTTAGGTATGTTATTAACAGAATATATACTAGATAAGTATGACCTAGGATAAGTTATAGTTATTCATTTTGGGCTATCTGATATAATAAGGACAGGCTATGAAAACACCAACCAAAACCCTAGAACGGAAATTGCTTAAATCTGGCTATGATTGTGTAATTGGGGTGGATGAGGTGGGAGTGGGGTGTTTGGCTGGACCAGTCGTGGTTTGCGCCACGTGTTTTTCGAAAGATTTTTACAAAAAAGAGCATTATAATTTTGCTGGCCTTAAGGAGTCAAAGCTTCTTTCGGCTAGTCAACGGGAGTTATTTGTAAAGGAATTTTTGAAGGAAAAAAAACTAACATACGCAATCTCACTTTGCTATCCAAAAAAGATTGATGCGGTAAATATTTACCAAGCGACTCGAACGGCGATGCGAAGAGCGATTAAAAATGTCTCTTCAAAAAATTCTCGAACGGTTGTTCTTATTGACGGTAACAAAAAAATTAAAAACTTGGAATTTGACCAACGGGCGATTATAAAAGGGGACCAAAAAGTTTTCATCATTGCTTGCGCCTCGATTATCGCTAAAGTCTATCGCGACAAGATGATGAAACGGTACGCGAAGCAATTTCCCGCATATGGATTTGAACAACACAAGGGTTATAGCACTAAAATACATCAGAATGCTCTAAATAAGTACGGTCCTTGTCCCGTTCATCGGCGTTCTTTCAGGCTTATTTATTAATATCCACTGGTGCTTACCGGTCTATTTGTTAAACTAATATCACGATGGTAAAAATAGCAATAAATGGATTTGGAAGGATTGGACGGGGCTTTTTTAAATTAGTCCTTCGACAGGCTCAGGATAAACTTGAAATAGTGGCGATTAATGACCTCGGAGGTTTAAATGATTTAGCGTACCTTCTTCAACACGATTCCGTTTATGGAAATTATCGTGGAGATGTAAAAACTAAAATCGAAAATCTAAAAAACTACCTGATCGTCGATGAAAAAGATTACCTTTTTTTGAACGAAAAAGACGCTACTAAACTTCCTTGGGCGAATCTCGGCGTGGATATTGTCGTTGAATCATCGGGTGCATTTGAAAGTTATGAAAAGGCGGCGGTTCATAAAAAAGCTGGTGCCAAGCGCGTGGTGATTACGGCACCGGCGGAAGATGAAGATGGACCCGATGGCCGGACAGTTTTGATGGGCATTAATGAAGAAGATTTAAAAACCTGCACAATTTCTTCAAATGGCTCTTGTACGACTAATTCCGCTGCTTCAATAATGCAAATCTTTTCCGATAAATTGGGTATCAAAAAAGCTTTTTTAAATACCGCCCATGCTTATACCGCCAGCCAAGCATCAGTTAAAAATCCAAGTATAATACCTTCCGCAACCGGCGCTGAAATCGCTATTACTCGTGTCATTCCGGAATTAAAAGACAAGTTTGACGGCATGGCGATGCGAGTTCCGGTTCAGGACGGCTCAATTTCGGCAATTACGTTTGTCTCGGCCCGGCCGACGACAACGGAAGAGATTAATTCAATCTTGAAAACAGCCGAAGCCGAACCGCGCTGGCAAGGGATTTTTAAAACAATTTCCGGTTCTGTTGTTTCATCCGATATAGTTGGCGATCCCTATCCAGCCATTGCCGATCTCTCCCTTACCAAAGTCGTTGATGGCGACCTTTGCTGTGTCTATTCCTGGTATGACAATGAGTTTGGATATGCGAATAGCCTTGTTGTCCATGTATTAAAAGTAGCAGGGAATCTATAATGTCCGAATTACATATAATTAAACAACCTATTTCTCATGATGAGCTTAAAAGAATCGCCTCGGAGCGTTATGGCGACTTAGTAAAAGGTGCGGTTGATATAGAAAAAGGGATTATGGTTTTGGGCGGTGAGTTACATATTGATGAAGCCCTGAAATTAATTGAGAAGTTCCAATCCAAGGGCAAGGATATTTGGGGCATAAATCTCTATCCGGAAAAGACGGGGGATGATATGATTGAGTTGGATTCCATGATTAACTTAAAACCCGATCTTGGGAATCGTAGTCGGGGCGTGGATTCTTTAGAAATACAGGAGAAAATAAAAAATATCGTCCATAAACTTATCGTATGAGCAATGTATCTGATAATCGTTGGCACACGCTTCCATTGGCCGAACAGATGGCCAATATTGGTTCGGAGGTCGGGCGGGCGGCAAAATGGCAAGGGAAAGACGACGCTCGTTTTGATGGTGCGATTAGTCGCGCTATGGAATTGATTGATCTGACACTGGAAGATCCCCGTTGGCATAATCGGCTATTAGAACTTAGCCGTTTCAAAGAATTTTTCTGTGATGCGGTGCTAGGAGGCCATGAATACGACACAACATTTGCTAGCTTGGAAAAATATCTCACGCCTTTTATGAATGTAACCACTCGAACATACTCAACAATTTAATGTTGTCCCAATACATCGACGACTCACCTTTGCTAATGCTACGGCGAGGTAAACAAAAAAGTGAGTAATTATATTTCCGAAAATAAAATTGAAGAGCTGGAAATCAAGGCGAATGAGGCGCGGGAGCTTGTGATTGAGATGTTAACGGAGGCGGGGTCGGGGCATACGGCCGGGCCGATGGGGATGGCCGATATTTTTACGGCTTTATATTTTCATGTTTTAAATCACGACCCCAAAAATCCCGATTGGGCCGAGCGAGACCGATTAATTCTTTCCAACGGTCACATCTGTCCAATTCGATATGTTTCCATGGCGATGTCAGGATATTTTCCGATTGAAGAATTAAAAACGTTACGAAAATTCGGCTCACGGTTACAGGGTCATCCGGAGCGAGAAAGATTGCCGGGGCTAGAAACAACCTCTGGACCATTGGGTGAAGGGCTAGGCCAAGCGGCTGGTATCGCTTATGGCGCGAGGATGTCCGTCAAAGGCGGATCCGCCTCTGGCGGAGACAAATTTAGAGTATATGTCATAATGGGTGATGGCGAACAAGATGAAGGCAATGTGTGGGAATCGGCCATGTTTGTAGGAAAAAATAAATTAAGCAACCTCACGGCCATTATTGACCGCAATAACATTCAGATTGATGGGATGACTGAAGACATCATGCCTTTGGAAAGTTTGCGGGCGAAATATGAAGCTTTCAATTGGCACGTTTTAGAAGTTGATGGCCATAATATAGAAGCGTTCGTCGATGCGATTGAAGAGGCCAAAGCCATTTATGAAAAACCAACTGTGATTATCGCCCACACTATTCCGGGTAAAGGAATCCCTGAAATTGAGTTTGATTATACCTGGCACGGTAAGCCGCCTAAACCAGAGGAGGCTAAAAAGTTTCTTCACGAGCTTCGAACGTTGGGTGGTAAAATTAAATCTGAACATCAGTGAACAGAATATTAAATCTAAAATCTAAAATCTCAAATATTTCTAATTTTTTATTTTTTAGATTTTATTTTTTAGATTCTTTGAAGGGGGGTGTTGTTGTATGATGAGTAGCGAAAGATGCCGATGTCCGCACCATCTGGTCATGAAAATTTTGG
>JBBTRD010000022.1:26126-30938 GCA_038065335.1 Patescibacteria group bacterium
ATGATGAGTAGCGAAAGATGCCGATGTCCGCACCATCTGGTCATGAAAATTTTGGTAGTGCTCGCCTGGATTTCGGGTATTTTGTTTTTCTGGTCCAGCTTGGGGACGAGAGTATTTTGGGGATTTGACGCCGGTTATTGGGCTTGGGTAGTCGTAATTTTAGTTTTGTTATCCAAAACTACGGGATGCTGTAAGTGTTGCTGTGGCGACAGACACTGCAGTACGTGTCCAGTACAGAAGTAGTTATTAGGACTTAGCCATTAGAACTTAGGAGTACTAAAATCTAATGGCTAACGACTAATGGCTGGTTCAACTATTTCATGATTAATTCCGACGCAAAACTAATTACCGACTTATCGAACCCGGAAATGATGCCGACCCGCGACGGCTATGGGAAAGGTTTGGTTGCGGCGGGGGAGAAAGACGAACGAGTTGTTGTCTTGTGCGCGGATTTAACGGAGTCAACCCGCGTGGAAGCTTTCAAAGATAAATTTCCGGAACGATTCATTGAAGTTGGCGTGGCCGAACAGAGTTTAGTAACTGTCGCTTCGGGTCTGGCTAATTACGGCAAAATTCCGTTTATCTCTTCATACGCTGTGTTTAGTCCGGGCCGGAACTGGGAACAAATTCGAACGACGGTGGCTTTGAATAATGTGCCTGTAAAAATTGCCGGTCATCATGCCGGTATTTCAGTCGGGCCGGACGGCGCGACCCATCAAGCTTTAGAAGATATTGCTTTAATGCGAGTTTTGCCTAATATGATTGTGGTTGTGCCTTGTGATGTGATTGAAGCCGAAAAGGCGACGATTGCCTCGGCCAATAATGCCAAACCAACATATTTACGATTTGGCCGAGATAAATCAGCCGTCTTCACCACCCCTGAAACGCCGTTTGAAATCGGGAAGGCTATTGTATTGCGAGACCCCGCCTCGGCGGGGCAGGTGGCAAATGACGTGGCCATTGTCGGTTGTGGGATGTTACTTTATAACGCCCTGGTTGCGGCCGAGGAATTATCCAGAGAAGGTATTGAATGTATGGTCATCAATTCTCACACCGTGAAACCATTGGATGGAAAAACCATAATCGAAGCGGCTCAAAAAACCGGCGCGGTAGTATCCGTGGAAGAGCATCAAATCGCCGGCGGTTTAGGTTCAGCCATAGCCGAACTTTTGGCCAAAAACTATCCCGTGCCCCAAGAGTTTATCGGTTTGCAAGATCGATTCGGCGAGTCTGGTACCACGGAAGAGCTTATCAAAGCTTGTGGGTTGGGTGTTACTCATATTAAAGACGCGGTGAAAAAAGTAATCGCCAGAAAAAATAAATAATTTATTTATGTTCAAAATGTACGCAATTGCGTACATTTTGAACAATACTTTTTATTAGACTGTTCCGTCTGCGGGTTTCTTGAGGAGTTCTTTGAGTTTGGCCAAATCGTTGGTCATGCGGAGTTTAACTTGAGGGTCATTCACGGCGTGATTAGGATGGAAAGTGGGAATCAATTCATAACTGCCAAAATTAAAGATTCGGCCGTGGACATTATCAAGCGGTTGGCGCAAACCGATTCCATTTAAAGCGGCCATGCCGAGGGTGACAACCACTTGTGGGTTGATGGCCTTGATTTCTTCTTTAAGGAAAGGAATATGAGATTTAATCTCTTTGGGTGAAAGAATCTTGCCGGGTTGAGCCGAGTATTTTACCACGCTAGTGACGTAAATATGTTTTTTATCGATGCCGACTGATTTCAAGACCTGATGGAGCATTTTTTCGGAGAGGCCGGTGAGGGGGCGAGATTCGCGCATTTCGTCGGGTCCCGGAATTTCGGTTACAAAAACAACTTTGGCGGGCACGGAACCGCTCCCGAAGATCAGTTTTTTGTTTAGGAATTTTTTCTTCAGAGCTTTATTGACTCTGTCCAATTCCTGTGGGGTTGTAGTGGCGGTTGCTTTCATGGAAACGAATTAACCAATCCACTTGGGATTTACTTATCTTAGCATGATGAGAGTAATTTGGCAAGAGCTTTTCTTTTTGCTATTATTTCAGAACTACGTTGGGTGCGTAGTTAAGTGGTATAACGCCGTCCTGATAAGACGGAGGCCGGAGGTTCGATCCCTCCCGCACCCACAGGCATTGCTTATCGGGCCCTTAGCTCAGTTGGTAGAGTGCCTCATTTGCAATGAGGAGGTCACCAGTTCGAATCTGGTAGGGTCCACAGAAAATAATGGTACTATTAGGTTGTGAATAATTCCCTTGTTGTTTTAGCGGTGATTGTTTCTCTGGCCACTTTGGTCATGCTTGGCATTAATTTATATATGATGATGCAGGGGCGTAAAAAGTCGGCGGAACCGGATGAAAAATATCTGGTTCTTCATCAGCGATTTGATGCCCTGTCGCAGATTGTAAGCACGCAACTGACCCAGAGTCGAGAAGCATCCGATCGAGCCAGCACAACGGTAACGCAACTTATCAATGAACAGCTGGAACGTTCGCGGCAGGCCTCGGAGCGAGCGACCTTGACGGTCAGCCAGCAGGTCCAGAGCTTTACCAAGAACATGACCCAGATTCAGGAGGGTATGAAACAGATGCATGAATCGGTCAAAAGCGTTTCATCATTCCAAGATATTTTTAAATCGCCGAAACTGCGTGGTATCTGGGGCGAGTCGTCGCTCGAAGCGGCGTTGAATCAGTATTTTTCCAAAGACATGTATGAACTCCAGCATTACTTTAAATCCGGCGAAGCCGTGGACGCGGTACTGAATCTGCCCAACGGTCTGCTCTTACCGATTGACTCCAAATTTAATTGGGAGAATTTTGAAAAGATGGTCAATGCCGAAAACGATATCCAGAAAGATATCTATCGCAAATCCTTTTATAGTGACGTGAAGAAGAAAATAGACGAAATTGCGACTAAGTATCTCTTGCCATCCGAGGGGACGACCGATTTAGCCATTATGTATATTCCGGCCGAGACGGTTTATTATGAAGTAATCAATAATCTCAAAGACGTCGATATCGCGAATTACGCTCGTACCAAAAAAGTTTTTCTTGTTTCGCCCAACACCTTTGCCTTATCCGTTTCCGCTATTCGTCACTGGTTTAAAGATGTGGAATTTTCCAAACAAACTAAAGATATTATTAAGCGCCTGGAGCGTATCTCAACCGATGGAGGTAAACTAGCCGAAGATTTTCAGCGTTTAGGTAAGCATATTATTAATACCAAATCAGCTTATGACGACTCCGAAAAGCGTCTCTCACTTATGGTTGATCGCGTCAAAAACGTCATCGAAATCGGTGAATCATCGGCCGCTGAAGAGATCCAAAAACTTGAAACACCACCGATCGTCTAGGAGATATCAACACAATTGGCCCATTGCCCAGTTAAAAATGTTACAATTACTCCAGACCAACAACCGACAACTTACAACTGGTAACAAGATTGAGTTGTAGGTTATTAGTCGTTAGTTGTGGGTTAATTCTATGAATGGAGGTGTTGTATGTTAGAAGTATTACAAGCATCGGATATAGTGCAAGGTTCTTTGCTTACGCTTTGGACTGGTGTGGCGGGTTTTATACCTCGCTTCATCGCGGCCTTAGTCGTATTTTTGATTGGCTGGCTCGTGGCCATTTTGCTCGGCAAGCTGGTTTATCATGTTGTTCGGATTCTACATCTTGATAGCGCCTTAACGAGAGTGGGTTTTCGACGTGCTTGGGAGCGGAGCGGTTTTCGTCTGGATACGCCGAAACTATTTTACGAACTCGTAAAATGGTTCTTCGTCATCGTGTTCCTTATGGCTGCCACTAATATTTTGGGGTTGACCGAGGTTACGAATTTCCTCCAGAGCGTCGTCTATTACATTCCGAACGTCATTATTGCCGCTATCATTTTGCTTATCGGTATTTTGGTGGCGAAATTCTTAGAGGGTCTGGTTCAAGGTTCAGTAAGAGCCGCCGGTCTCGCTTCGGCGAATTTTCTCGGCGCTTTGACCAAGTGGGCCGTCTTTGTTTTCAGTTTGCTCATTGCTTTGAGTCAGTTGAAAGTGGCCGATGACATCATCAAGATTGTCATCACCGGTTTGATTGCCGCGACGGCCTTGGCTTTAGGTTTAGCCTTTGGTCTAGGTGGCGCTCGTCACGCCGAAGAGATGGTTGGACAGTTGAAGAAGAGGATTAATGACTAAATAATGATCAGTGAGCATAGTCAAAAGTAAAACGGCCGCCTGGCCGTTTTACTTTTGGTGGTCACTGTTCCTTGCTCATTGTTTACTGTTTCAGAAGCATCAGCAGGCGGTCGTAAATTTTTGGGAACATTTTTTTGATAACGTCTTGTTCTTTGGGGGAAAATTTGGCGAGAACGAAGTCTACCACGAAGGCGTCTCGTTTCTTGTCCGATTGGAGGCGAGCTTTTTCGAGGGCGCGCACGGAAGTGCCAATTCGCAAGCGGTAAAACTTATTGGTCTTCAGGGCTTTGATAACCGATTCAATCCCTTTATGGCCGCCCGAGTTTTTCTCAAATGAATTTTTGAACGAGCCGAACTCAATATCTAGGTCGTCTTGGACGACGACAACATTCTTCGGTTTGATCTTATAAAATCTGGCCAATTTGGCAACGACCTCGCCCGATTTGTTCACGTAACAAAGCGGTTTGGCTAAAACAACTATCGTCTTCTCAATTTTTGATTTTGACACCAGTGCGTTCATTTTTTTATCCTCTGCAAAGCTATTAGTGTCCACTTTTTTAGCTAGGTAATCCAAAAACATAAACCCGACATTATGCCGTGTCTGCTGGTACTGTGGATCCGGATTGCCGATACCGAT
>JBBTRD010000023.1:0-12537 GCA_038065335.1 Patescibacteria group bacterium
GTCTAGATGACGGCCGGCCGCAGGAGCCGGCCGATTATCGGTCGAGTCGGGGGTTGGGGTGAAGGGAGCGAACGAAAATCTGATTGGCGGAGCGATATTTTTGTGGTAAAGTAAAGGGATATGTACCCTCACACTTACTGAGCATATTCTCGGTGGTGGCGGGCGGTTCATACAGTTAATGACTGAGTTTAACTTGCTTTGTGTTTTGCCGATTTAATATAAGCGAGACGACAAGCCAGATGCTCAGTAAGTGTGAGGGTGTACGATTTTAAAGAGACGGAGTCCCGAGTGGGAAAATTCTGGGACGAGCACACTATTTTTGAAAAATCCCTGGAAAAAACCCGAAAAGGGAAGCGGTTTGTTTTTTGGGAGGGTCCGCCGACGGCGAATGGCAAGCCTCATATCGGCCATTTTTTGACACGGTTGCCCAAAGATTTATACGGACGGTATAAAACCATGCGGGGTTTTTTTGTTCTGCGGAAAGCGGGCTGGGATACTCATGGCTTGCCCGTGGAAATAGAAGTGGAAAAAGAATTGGGTTTTAATAACAAAAAACAGGTTGAAGAATATGGCATCGCTAAATTCAATCGCAAAGCTCGCGAGAGCGCCTGGAAATACACCAAAGAATGGGAAGATATGACCAGCCGGATGGGGTTTTGGTTGGATATGAAGCATCCTTATATCACCTATGAAACAAATTACATGGAATCAGTCTGGAATATTCTCAAAGAAATTTGGGATAAAGGTTTGCTGTATCAAGCCCACAAGGTTGTTCCGCTATGCGTTCGTTGCGGGACGCCCCTTTCGGCTCATGAAGTTTCGCAGGGATACAAACTGACGACGGAGAGATCCGTCTATTTAAAATTCAAAGTTGTAGGTCCGCATTCCAAAATTGAAAATTGGAAATTGAAAATTGGAAATTCTCCCGTCTATATTTTAGCTTGGACAACGACACCGTGGACTCTGCCGGGAAACGTCGCTTTGGCGGTAGGTGAGAACATTGACTACGCAATGGTAGAGAAAAATAATGAGAAATTTATTGTAGCCAAGGATTTAGTTGAAAAAATATTTGGTCCGGCTAATGGCTATTCGCTAATGGCTAGTGGCTATAAGGGCAGTGAACTGGTCGGCCTAGAATACGAACCGTTGTTTGACATTCCGGAATTAAAATCAGCGACTTCTTATAAAATTTATCCGGCGGATTTTGTGACCACAACCGATGGCACGGGCGTGGTTCACACGGCGGTGATGTACGGCGAGGACGACTATGTTTTGGGCACGAAATTGGATTTGCCAAAAATTCATACCGTCACCGAACAGGGGAGATTTATTGATTCTTTGGGAGATGGTCTGGGCGGTAAAGCTATTATTGAGACTCATTCGACAAGCTCAGGGCAAGCTGGCAAAAAAATTAAAGCCACCGAAGACTTAGTAATTAGACAATTAGAAATTAGAAATTTATTGTTCAAAATTGAAGATTTTGAACATGACTATCCTTTCTGTTGGCGCTGTAATACGCCTTTGTTGTATTACGCCAAAACAGCCTGGTTTATTCGGACTTCGGCGCTTAACAAAGAATTGCTCGCCAATAACGCTACCGTCAATTGGATACCCGAACATATTAAAGAAGGCCGATTTGGTGGCTGGTTGCGCGAGGCGAAGGATTGGACGCTTTCTCGCGAACGCTATTGGGGAACGCCACTGCCTATTTGGACTTGTAACCCAAATGGGAGTTTCCAGTTTCCAGTTTCCAGTTTCCAAACAAATCTAAAATCGGAAAATAAAAATTCCAAAAAAGCAGGATGCGGATATCAAATTGCTATCGGTTCAATTAAGGAACTGGAAAAATTATCTCTCGGTTCAAAAAATATCTATTACGTGATGCGTCATGGCGGGACGACACGTAATGAAGGGGCGGACAATATTATTAATTCAAGATTAGAAACCGATGTCTATCATCTGACCGATGAAGGTCGGGTGAGCGTAGAATGTTCGCTGGAACTTTTGAAACTCGATGGCATTGACGCGATTTATGCTTCGCCGTTTTTACGCACTAAAGAGACCGCGGAAATCGCGGGCCGGGTCTTGCATCAGAAATTTGAAACTGACGAAAGATTGGTCGAAAAATTATCTCCGCTTGAATTTGAGGATAAGCCAGATGCTAAAACCGCGGAACAAATAGAAAGAACTGAAAGCGCGGAATCAATCAGGACGCGCGTAACCGATTTCATGAAAGAACTGGAAACAAAACACCGCAACAAAAAAGTCCTGATTGTGACTCATGGGACGCCGATGTATTTCTTGCAGGCCATTGCTTATGGGTATTCGAGTGATGAATTAAAAAACCCCGATGTTTTTCCTTACTATGTGCCGAATTTGGTGGAAATTCGCAAGCTAGAATGGCGCAAGATTCCGCGCAACGAATATGGCGAGTTGGATTTGCATCGGCCGTTTATCGATGACGTCGTAATCAAATGCCCCAAGTGCAAATCCAAGATGCGCAAGATTCCCGACCTGATTGATGTCTGGTTTGATTCCGGCGCGATGCCCTACGCTCAATGGCATTACCCGTTTGAGAATAAAGATGTTTTTAAAAAACAATTTCCGGCTGATTTTATCGTTGAAGCCGTGGATCAAACCCGCGGTTGGTTTTGGACATTGTTAGCCATTTCGACTCTTCTTGGTCGGGGCGCGCCCTATAAAAATGTTTTAGTTCTTGGCCACACGCTTGATGAGAAGGGCCAAAAAATGTCCAAAAAGCTTAAAAATTTTGTTCCGGTTATGGATCTCATGGATACCTACGGCACCGATGTCATTCGTTGGTATTTTCTTTCGACTGTCGCCGCCGGAGAAAGCAAGGCTGTGATCCCTAAAGAAATAGAGGATAAATTAAAAAGATTTTTCTTCACTCTCCAGAACTGCATCCGTTTTTACGAACTCTACGCGACCAACAACCAACAACCAACAACCAACAACAATGAAACAAAATCGGAAGTCGTTGGTCGTAAGTTGTCGGTTGTCGGTTTATTGGACAAATGGCTGATGTCTCGATTGCATCGAACAATTTCTTTGGTCACCGATAATCTGGAAAAATACGATGTCTCAACGGCGGGCAGAGCTATCGAACAATTTGTGGCTGACGATTTATCCAACTGGTGGTTGCGCCGTTCTCGACGCCGAAAAGAAGCTTTGCCATTGTTGCGCCTCGTTTTGATAGACGTGGCCAAGCTCTTGGCGCCGTTTACGCCCTATATGGCCGAAGATTTGTATCACAGATTAACCAACAACCAACAACCAACAACCAACAACGTTCCCGAGTCTGTTCATTTGACCGATTGGCCTAAGATTCAAAAAAAATATATTGATGACAAACTTGAGGCCGAGATGGTTTCAGCGCGGGTTGTGATTGCCGCCGGTTTAGCGGAGCGCAAAGATAAACAATTCAAGGTTCGCCAGCCTCTCGCATCGGTAACTATTTCCGCCAAAGGCGGACCAGCCTCTGGCTGGAAAAACGGAAAATTCAATCGTGACTTGGAAACTTTGATAAAAGAAGAATTGAATGTGAAAAAAGTTATATATGACCCCGCAAAATCATCTGATGATAGCGGGATAGGCAATGTAATTCTTGATTTTGAATTGACGTCGGCGCTTGTTCACGAAGGTTATGCTCGTGAACTGATGCGCCAAATTCAGGATATGCGCAAAGAGGCCAAGTATCAGATGGATGAGCAAGTGATGGTTGATTGGCACAGCGAAGATCAAGAGATAATTTCCGCCATCGCTGAATGGGCCGAAGAAATTAAAAAAGACACCGCCCTGAAATCGCTTGAACAGAAACAAAAACATGGCAACTATGATTTATGCAAAGAGTCCTTATTGGCCCCAGATAAAAAAATTTCTCTAGGAATTAAAAAATAAATTATGTCGCAGTTTGATTTTAAAGGAGATCAAGTTGCTCGGCTACCGATGGAACAATATGTAAGATTAAGACTTATTTTTCTTGCACCTGAAATTTTAAAATTATCCAGAACGGTTCAAGGCATTTCAGAAATTAAAAGACTTGAATCTCAAAAAATAAATAGTCGCTGGGAGCATCAAATGAAAAAAGTCACATATTATGAATTCATCGCTGTTTTAAAAGGTGTGCGGGTTAAAGTTATTGTAAAAGAAGTAGAGGGTGGCGAGAAGCATTTTTGGAGTATTATTCCATTCTGGAAACTTGATAGGGCAAACAATAAAAGAATTTTACATTCAGGCAATCCTGAGGCGGATTAACTAAAAAACGCCGCTTTGGGCGCCGTTCTTTAGGGGTACTTGGCTACAGCTTGGATAGCCGTGACAGGGCCAAAGCCCTCCAAATACCAGTTGAATGATACCCCATGTTATATTAAAAAGCAACGAAGTGTGGATAACCTTATAAAACACAATAAAATGAAACGAGTATTTATTATTCATGGCTGGACTGGAAAACCAAATGAGCACTGGTTGCCTTGGCTTGCCGAGGAATTGAGACAGAAAGGATTTGAGGTTTATTCTCCAGAGATGCCCGAGACCGATAATCCTAAAATAGATTCGTGGGTTCCATATTTGAAAGAACAAGTAGGCATTGCTGATAAAAATACATATTTTGTGGGCCATAGTATCGGATGTCTCACTATCCTGCGTTATCTTGAAAAATATAATGAAAATATTGGCGGAGTAGTGTTAGTTGCGCCGTGGGTGACATTAAATTCAGAATCTTTTGTGACATCAGAAGACAAAGAAGTGGTTGATTCATGGACAGCCGGTAGTTTTAACTGGCAAAAACTAAAGAGTCTTTGCCCCAATTTTGTGGCTTTATTCTCAAAAGATGACCCTGATGTTCCATTTGACGATAACAAGCCAATATTTGAAAAAGAGTTGGGTGCAAAAATTATTATTGAGGACAACAAAGGGCATTTTACTTCCGAAAAAGGTGTTAATGAGTTACCTGAAGTTCTTGAAGAATTATTAAGAATGACCAAATAATTTTTCTGTAAACTGTAAACTAGAAACTAAAAACTTCCGCATGAGAACTAAAGCGATTGTGATAAGGAAAACGCCGGCCAATGAATATGATCAGATTGTGACTTTGTATTCGGAGGATTTTGGGACGATGCGGGCGATGGCGAGGGGAGTGTGCAAGCCGACGTCAGTCCAGTCGATGCATCTGGAATTACTCAATGCCGTGGAGTTTGAGGTGATTCATGGTAAATCAATGCCGATTATTTCTTCGGCCATGATGAGCCGGCAACATCAGAACGTGAAGGATTCTTTGCCCAAATTGGCGGCGGTTCAATTTTTCACGGAAGTGCTCGATAAGATTGCTTTTGAAAATGAAAAAGACATCCATCTTTGGGAGTTTTTAAACACTATGCTGGTTGATTTTGATGCTTTGCCCTCCGATGATGTCTTGCCGCTTTTCCGAAAACACCAAGCAGAATTTTTGAAAGTGCTGGGTTACGCGTTTCCGACAAAGAAACATTCGGAATTGAATACTTTTTTTGAATATATAGTCGGACGCAAGATTTCTTCCCTCAATTTCCTATATCAGGTCATAAAATGATATAATAGCAAAAGACTAATTCTCAACTAATAACCACCCCATGCCAGATTTTACCCAAACTCCGCTTTATTCTATGCCTCCTGTGCCAAAACCGGTCTCGCGAATGTCGCGAAAAGTTCTTTTTTGGTCCATCATCACGGCGGTTGTTTTGGGAATCATCAGTGTTCTTTTGTTTTTCTATGGCGGTTCCTCATTCACCGAAAGCGGTGTCCTTTTGACTATTACCGGCCCAACTCAAGCTTCGGTCGGGGACGAGGTTGTTTATAAAGTTCACTATCAAAATAATACCAAGACCGCGCTTCGGAATTTAAAACTTTCGTTTAATTATCCGCAAAGTTCAGCGATTATTAAAGACGGACAAATTGTGACTAATAATGGTAATGTCCAAGTTATAGATGAACCCGATCTCGCGCCCGGCGCTTCCAAGGACGAAGAATTTCATTCGTTTCTCGTCGGGGATAAGGGCAATATCAAAATTGCGTCCGTAAAGCTTGGTTTTGACGCCGGTAATTTAAAATCAACCTTTGAAAAATCCGCTCAAATTTCGACCACTATTTCCGATGTTCCCATCTCGCTTACGTTTGTCGGTCCGCCGACCTCAGTGTCGGGTCAAGCGGTAACCTATTTTCTCGATTATCGCAATCAATCTCAAGACGACATTTCTGATCTGCGATTTACGTTGACATACCCGGATGGTTTTAAGGTGACCAAAGTTTTACCTAGTGCTACTATCGGTAACACGATTTGGGGTTTACCGCTGGTGAAAAAAGGCAGTGGCGCTCGGATTACGATTCAAGGCACACTCACTGGACGGGAAGGCGATTCAAAAGCTTTTAACGTATTACTGCAACGCAATATCAACGGCACGCACGTTGATTATGAAAAGACAAGCGTCACGACCGTGATCTCGTCGCCCTTGCTCAATATTGACACAACGATTAATGGCAATGCCGACTATATTTCTCACGCCGGCGATACGCTTCAATACTCAATTTACTATACCAACGCGTCTAATTTTACATTTAGCGGGTTAACTTTAACTGCCAAGCTGGTTGGCAGTATCTATGATTTGTCATCGCTTGATACGCACGGAGGATTTTATGATTCTTCGACCGGCACTATTAATTGGAACTCAACCGTCATTTCGACCTTTGATTCATTGGCGCCTCGGGCTAATGGCACGGTTGTTTTTTCAGTAAAATTAAAATCTGTTTCCGGTTCGGGTTCGGGCAACACTTTAGCTCGCGCGACTATCACTTTGGCGACTGATAATGTTCCCGATACAATTAGCGTTGACAAAATCAGCGTCATCGACGACATCCTTACTAAAGTTACCAGCCAGCCGACATTTATTCAGAAGATGTATTACAACGATGCGTCATTTGGTTCGTCCGGGACGATGCCGCCTCAAGCGGGGAAGAGCACCACTTTTACCATTCACTGGCTGGTAACAAATCCGGGCAACCAGCTTTCTAATGCTAAAATCGTTGGAATCCTGCCTCAAGGCGTCACTTGGAAAAACGTCGTCAGTGTCGGCAGCGGTCAAGCTCAACCGACATTTAATAAAAACACATCGCAGATTGCGTGGAATATCGGCATTTTGCCGTATGGTATCGGCACGGGCGGAACGTTGGCCTATGAACTGACGTTCCAAGTGGCCATTAATCCATCGCCAACTCAATCTGGTCAGCCTGCTCCTGTCCTCACCGGCGCGACCTTTTCTGGAGTTGATAGTTTCACCCAACAAAACATCGCCGTCTCCAATCTTGACCTTAGTACCAATTCAACAATTGACAGGCCCGGCGAAGGGGCGATACAGTAGACAAAAAATTATCAGTTTCCAATTTCCAATTTACAATAAATTTTCAATAATCAATTTTCAATGGCTGAACAGAATAAGTTAGAAAAAATAGTGGCCCTGTGTAAACGGCGGGGTTTTGTTTTTCCCGGCTCGGAGATATATGGCGGATTAGCCAATTCATGGGATTATGGTCCGCTTGGTGTGGAGTTAAAAAACAACATTCAACAATTGTGGTGGAAGTTTTTTGTCCAAGAGCGAGATGACATGGTCGGGATTGATGCGGCGATAATCATGAATCCTAAAATTTGGAAAGCATCAGGCCATGTTTCCGGTTTTACCGATCCGCTCGTGGAGTGCAAGAAATGCCATCAGCGTTTTCGGGCGGATCAAATTAGTGATACGTGTCCGAATTGTGAAAATAAAGAATTCACCGAAGCCAAGATGTTCAATTTAATGTTTCCAGTTCGCCTCGGCGCTTCGGAAGAATCATCGGTTCAATCATATCTGCGCGGCGAGATTGCCCAAGCCATGTTCGTTAATTTTAAAAATGTCCTTGATTCTACTCGAATAAAACTGCCGTTTGGTATCGCATCGCAGGGTAAGGCCTTCCGCAACGAAATTACACCCGGCAATTTCATTTTCCGGACTCGCGAATTTGATTTGATGGAGTTTGAGTATTTTATTAAAGAATCGGATTGGAAAGAAGTTTTTGATATGTGGCACAAAGAAATGTACCGCTGGTTGGAGCTTATCGGTATTAATAAAAACAACGTGCATGATCTAGAGAAAAAAGACCTTGCTCATTATTCAAAAAGGACAGTTGATCTGGAATATGATTATCCTTTCGGCCGCGAAGAATTATATGGCCTTGCTTATCGTACTGATTTTGACTTAAAAAATCACATGAATAGCAGTGGCCAAGACATGAATTATACCGACCCCGAAACGGGTGAAAAATTCTTACCCCATGTCGTAGAACCGACATTCGGTTTAAATCGTACCGTATTAGTTGTGCTTTGTGATGCTTACATTGAAGAATCTGAAAGAGTGGTTTTGAAATTAAATCCAAAAATTGCGCCCTACAAAGCGGCGGTCTTTCCGTTATTGAAAAACAAACCGGAATTGGTGGAGAAAGCGCGTGAGGTCTATAACGAACTCAAAAAACATTTCAATGTCGCGTGGGACGATCGGGGCAACATCGGCAAACGCTATTTTTCGCAAGACGAGATTGGCACGCCCTATTGCGTGACCATTGATTTTGAAACGCTCGACGAATCCGATAGCAACAAAAAAGACACCGTTACTATCCGCGACCGCGACACCATGAAACAAGAACGTATCGCCATCTCTGACCTCAAGACATATATTCAAAAGTCTCTCGAATAGTATTTATATAAGTAGATTATGGTAGAACGGCTTACTAAGGAATTAGAAAATTATATAGCCAACCCCGCTGAAAATAAAATTCCAGATATGTTTGACGATCCCGCATCTTTTCTTGAGGCATTTGCCCATGTCTTACCCGTGGACCGCCCTATAGCGGAACTTGAACATCTAGAGAGTTTGTATAAAAAGTTATTAAAGCATATTGCACAACTAAATAATCCAGAACTTGTATACCTCGTTGCAAAAACACAAAAAGAGATTGGTTTTATTCTTAAATATAAGTCCTATGGAATCAAAGCATCAACACCTTTAGGCTTTTCAATTTTTTTTCTTGAGAATGGAAAGGGATTTAGTTTCCAGCGTCATCTTGATACAAAAACAGAGGTGTTTTATTTTATTGAAGTAAGGCCAGGGAAAAGTCTTGCTTTTCTTTGTAGTTATCCTGAATGGGAAGCAAACTATCAGCCTGCCTTGTTTTCTAAGTGGTTTGCAAAAAATAATGTATCGATTTTTGATCGTTTTTGCCATAATCCAGAACCAGGAGATATTTTGAAGATAAATGAGATTGGCTTGGTTCACACTGTCCTTGGGTGCGTGATGGAGGAATACGCAAATGTTTCAACGGATATGGTTGACAGACTTTACGATCAAAATAAGGGCAATTCTATCCCCAAAAAATTTACTCGTGAATATTTTCAAATTCAGCTTAATAACATTCAATATCTCCAAAGAAATCGTTTAGTTTCACGGAATGAGATCGGATTTATTTCTCAACCACTTGAATGGGTGGTTATTGATGGAGTCAGGGTACTTCCTATCACTGAAACTGGGGCATATATTGCAAAACGTATATCAATACCCATGGAAGGATCATGGCAATTTATGAGCAATAAGCGATTTGTGTCCGCTTTTGTAAGTGACGGAAGTGCTCGGTGTGAATTATTGGGACAAAACGGATTGACGGTTGCCGGTCGGAAATTATTTTTAGATAAGCACGATGTTTTTTTAAGTCTTCCCAGATGCGATTGGCACATTTCCAATTCATCAGAACAAGAACTTCAACTTTCTGTATTTGAAATTGACGAACAAGTTGCGTTGCAATGACAAAAAACATCGAAAACATAGAAACAAAAACGGAAGGATTTTCTGAAAAAGAGCTTGATAAATTAAAATTTTTTCCGGACAGTAGGGTGCTGGCAGATTTTATGCGTTCTCAGCTTGCGATGTTACATAAAAGTCTAGTTGATCAAAAAATTGGCCCTGAAGGATTTGAAAATCTTTGCGTCGTTGCTACGGACGAGTTAAACAAAAAATTGCAAGAAGTCGGTTTTGTTGCAAATATATTAGAAGGTGATCTGGAGATGAGCCCAAAAAATTGGTTAGTGCATCGGGTTAATCTTGTAAAACTCTCTGATTACTGGGTGGTTATGGATTTAACTGCTTCTCAACTTCCTTGGTTTAAAAACAGAACTTGGCTTCTTGAAACAACATCGCCTGATCCCGAGAGTCTAAAAGAATTTCTTAAAAATACTTACCGTTGGTGGATAAAGGGCAAATAAAAACATACGGGGTTGAGGTTTTTTGGATTTGTGGTAATGTGGTGGGCGAAGGGAGTCCCAAGAATGAACTTTAACATCTCGGAAATGCTTACCGTATTAAAGGGTAAGCGGGCCCAGATTGTTGCCGAAACGCTTGCATCTGTGGCTTATGACCAGCTTTCTAAGCACTTCACCGACCCGTTGTTCGAAAAAGAATTTGTTCGACGGCATCTTGCCGACACCCCGACTTTGGCCAGAGAAGTGATTTCGCTCGCCTGTCATGGTCTAGCGGGGGTTACCCAGACATTTTCCCTCAGCGATGGACTCGTCGGCGAGTTTTCGTCCCGAGTCTTGGGCAACACTCTCTCGCGCATCGCGGGCAAGGTTAATCGTTCGCAGACCACCATCATTGACGTTGATCCCGCGAACTACCGGTCCGAAGATTTGGGCCAGATGTTCAACGAAGACGTTCGCGCGCTCGCGGTCGAGAAATTGACCGCGAAATTCGAGGCTGGCCGAACCGAAAAAACCGGGGAATCTTCATCGTTCAGCAGATTTTTGGGCGGACTCAACGCCGGCGCCAAGGAATTTGTCGGGACAGCGACCAACCGACTCAACAAGTATCGAGAATCTCTGAAACAAAGACGTTCTGGGGGAGGCGAGAATGGAAAGTAAGACATGGCCGGAGATGTTGTTTGATTTCTTTGAAGGCGCGTTTGGGCTGGCCAGCGAGGTCGGCCGGACCGTCTTTCAGAGAGTCATCGCGTACGTCAAATGGGTTCTGAAACGCGGGGCAATCGGCCTTGGGCTGAGTGCTGTTTGCGTAATGCTAGGAATCCAATTTGATTTTGGTCCACTCGTATTCATCGGCATCGCCGGAGTCGGCGTGAGCACCGGTTTCACTTTTCTTGCTCTTTCACCAGCGGTGTGGTTGCTCTGGGTGGCCGAGGAAAAGAGCGAAAAGGCCCAACGTTTGGCCATGACGGCTTTCGTTATCGTGGCCGGGTTTTTCATTATGGCAATCTATGTCGTAGTTTTTCGTGCTTGGCACAATCAGGAATTTTGGGTGCTGATGCCAATCGCGATAATCCTCGTCATGGTTTCCGTGGTAAGGGGTAGTTTCATTGACCCGAAGACGGTTACCCATCGGGCCATCTATATCGGTTTTGTCGTGTTGTTGTACATCGTTGCCTCGATGGCATATGAGAAGATTCCCGAGTTCTATCGCACTCGGGTCACTGATTCTGCCCAGACTTTGGTTGGCCTGAACAGCGGTGAAGTTTCTTACGAGAGCATCGACAAATTCTTCTCCAGTGATGGAAAGCCACGAGTCTGGTACATTGAGTACAAAGATCAGCGGCATTTCTTTGAGAGCCCCGGTTATGACCAACGACGAGGTCAGGCACGGATGCCCATCACCGCGGAAGTTATCGATCAAGAGGACGCGACTCGCACTCAAGCCAAGCTTGCTGCGGAGCAGAAGATTATCGACGAGAAGGCTCTCGTCGACGCGGAAACGGCTCGGCTCAAGGCCATGGAAGAAGCTGAACGTGTCGCGCGGGAAGCGGTCCAAGCGGAAGAGCGTCGTCTGGCCAATCTACCCGTAACGGTGGTTGGCACGATTCTTGCCCCGACTGATCAGTCGCAAGACATCGTGATTATCAGGCCGAGTGCGCCGTTCAAGTATCACGGGATAACGATTCAACCAGATCAGAGTGTCGTGATTCTTGATATTACCGATGTAAAACCGGCGTCAGAGAAGAACAAGTACGAACTGACGCTTCAGCCCCAGACGCTCATGTCCAATGGCCAGAGTTATTACATCTTGCATCAGGCCGCCCCTATTCAACTTCTGGTGAAAAAAGGCAACTCACGCAATATTCTGAAGATTCTTGGCGGGGCCCTCGGTGGAGCCGCTGCCGGCGCGATTGCCGGTGGCAAAAAGGGAGCCGTTGGAGGAATGGCCATCGGCGCTGTGGCCGGTACGATCTACGCTATGTCCAGCCACGGCAAGAAGTTCCAACTGGTGGTCGGCGACCCGGTGCCTCCGATTATCATCAGCCCAGTTCTCTAGGTTGGGGGATTCCGATACCCCTCATGGCCGCGTGCTTACACGCGGCTTTTTTTGTTTTATTTTTTAAGTATTTCCAAGGTATTGAACCATTACGTTTCGCTTAATCTGACACCACTTCTGCAACAACTTGCCACGGTGTCTTAAATTGTATGCC
>JBBTRD010000024.1:0-11658 GCA_038065335.1 Patescibacteria group bacterium
ATCCGAGATTACTGTTTGCAGAACAAGACCACGATCTTCGGTATAACTGCCACCACCCCTCAATTGCCTGCCAGCACGAAAGTGCTCCGAACAATTAGAGAATCAGCCCCATCCGCGAAGGTCATCCTTGGTGGACCCCACGTCACGCTCGTGAACGCCGCCCGCAAACGTGAACAACGATTGGAAATCAACAGGCGTGCCATTACCGCCTTCAACCAGCTTGCCAGCGATTATGACGTTTTGGTGGCCGGAGACGGTGAAGAAGCCATCTTTCGTGCCATCAAGGAGGATGCAAAAAGACTTATCGATGCGGACGATCCTAAATCCGTATTGTTCTTGACTAACCAACAACTTACCGAGCAACCGTTCCCCGCTCGGCACCTTGTTGATGTCCAAAGCTATCACTACACCATTGATGGTGTCCCCGCCTTAAGCATGATTGCTCAATTGGGTTGTCCGTTTGAATGCGGGTTCTGCGGTGGACGAAATTCTCCGTTCCTTCGGCGAATCCGAACACGGACTAGCGAAAGTATTGTGGCTGAAATGACGCATCTCTATCGCACCTACGGCACACGTGGTTTTATGATGTACGATGACGAACTCAACGTGAACAAGAGTATCATCCAACTCATGGAACTGATTAGAAAAACCCAAGACGATTTGGGTGTGGAATTCCGCCTGCGAGGATTTATTAAAGCGGAACTGTTCAATGAAACACAAGCGCGAGCCATGTATGCGGCTGGTTTTCGATGGATTTTGGTTGGATTCGAATCAGGTTCGCCACGAATCCTTGAAAACATCAATAAGAAGGCCAACCGCGAAGACAATACGCGTTGTTTACAGATTGCCCACAAGGCTGGTCTCAAGGTTAAGGCGTTAATGTCCATCGGCCACCCCGGAGAGTCCCCGGAAACGATCAAGGAGACCCAAGATTGGCTTCTAGGGGCCCAGCCAGACGACTTTGACCTAACCATCATCACTACCTATCCTGGGACACCGTACTATGACAATGCGGTCCCACATCCCGACAAACCTGGGATATGGGTCTATACATACGAAAAAGGTGATCGCCTTTACAGTATCGAAGTTGATTATCGCACGACGGCTGACTACTACAAGGGCGATCCTGAAGGTGGTTACCAGTCGTTCGTATACACCGACTATATCAGCCGTGAAAATCTCGTCGCCATGCGCGACCAAGTCGAAATACTTGTTCGCGATCAGCTCAAGATTCCCTTCAATCCGTCGGCGCCGGCCCAACGGTACGAACATTCGATGGGCCAACTTCCGGCCCATATCTGGAAGACGACACGCGCCACCGACCCGGCCCTCTAAGGAGGGCGCGGGTCGGCTTTATTTTTCTAGAAAATCATAAAACTTACGCGCCACTATTTTGTAATCAAAATTCTCAATAATGTACTGCCGAGCGGCCACACCCAAAGATTCACGAAGCGAAGAATCTTTTGCCAACGTAAGCATCGCGCTAATTAATGCCATCACACTATCAGGCTCCACCAATAAACCCGTCTTGTGATTAATGATCACTTCGTCAATTGAACCGGAATCAGTCGAGATAATCGCCTTTCCGGCGGAAGAAGCTTCCATTAACAAGTATCCAAGTTGTTCCTCCCAACCCTTATATGACATGCTCGGATACACAAAAATATCCGTGATGGCAAAAACTGTTCTCAACTCTTCGTGATTTAGCCAAGAAATTTGAGTAACCGAAGCCGTAAGATTGTGTTCTTTTATTAAATTCGCCAGTTTTTTTTCGTATTCAATATCACCCGTGCCGGCAATTATTAAATGAGCGTTTGGTACTGTTTTTAAAACCCCGCTTAAAGCTTCTATAATAAGATGAACTCCTTTTCTAAACTCCAACGCCCCGACAAAAGTAAATAATAATTTATCTTGGAAATTAAAATCACGAAATACTTTTTCGGTCATAAATGGTTTTAAAAAATCGGTGTCAATACCGGAAAAAGGAATGTTCACAATCGGTTTATCGGTGTATTGACCCATGATAGCCACTCCTTTTTTATTACCGCAAATAATCCCGTCCGAAAAAAATATATTAAGACGAATAATCAAATTTTTTAAAAATAAATTCAAACTATGAAATTTTGCGTCATAAGCGATGTTTTCCCACGTAAACAAAAAGTGTCGGAGGCCAAATAATTTACTGACTGTTGACTGATACAGTGTGGAAAGAAGAATCGGTTCGGTCAAGGTAATGACCGTTCCAATATTTTTTCTTTTTTTATTTTTCATCATAAACCCTAAAAAACTGGGTATCCACCCTTTGAGTAACCCGCCAATAATGGGATAGTGCGAGTGGGAGAAAAAGGCTTTCGCTGTAAAAACATTATCTCTCTTAGGGGCGTGATAGACGACCTTGCCTCCTTTTACTTTCCAAACATCCGGCAAAAGAAAAAATACCTTGTCTTTCTCGGGATAAAAATTAAATGTATTTAAATAATTTTCCCTAATATAGGGATAACCCACTATTAAAATATTCATCCCGTACGAAGTCCGACTTGCTGACAAGTCGGCATAAATCTCTGATTTATTACTTCGTTCGGGACTCATGGTGTTTTAATTGATTCAGACATAGATTTTATTAATTCCGGCAACAAATGATTACTAACCACGTAGTCTCTTAACTCATCGCCGACATCCCATCGTGTAGCCTCTTTTATCTGTTCGGCCAAATCATTCGGATTTTCAGATCTAATAACCAGTCTCGGGGGTAAGAATTTTTTAGCCGAATCATTAGAACTTAAAACCACGCAACCTGAAGCCATGGCTTCCAATATCGTTTTATCCAGACTACCGGTACGACTCAAATTTATATAAATTTTATTTTTTCTGTAATAATTCGGCAAATCGTTATTTGTAATCTTGCCGACAAATTTTATTCTTTCTTCTATTCCTATGTCTTTAACCATTTTTACAAGCTTTTCCTGATATTTAAAATCCACATTAAGCGTCGGTTCTCCAACAATTGTAAGATTGACATTGATTCCTCCATCTTTGATTATTTTTATAGCCTCGATTAATGGCTCGTAGTTCTTAATGGGGGCAATCCTCCCCACATTAATAAGCGTCTCAGGAGCCGGACTAACTGACTTGTCCGGTTTAAACAAATCCGTATTAATACCTTGCCCCACAACTTTAACTTTTTTAGAATCGAGTCTAAAACCATCAAGAGTTGAAGTAAAAATTATATCAGAAAATTTCTCTGCCAATCTTAGTTTAAAAGTAACTGATTTATGAGCGTACCACAAACAAACTTTTTTATTTGTCATATGCCAATACCATGATCCCAATACTACCCAAATCGGATTCATGTGGATAAAGACGGCGTCATATTGTTTTCGGTACCGGAAAAGATATTTATAAAAATTAAAAAACCAAAACAATTTAGACAGGTTCCTGTCTTTACCTAAACTAATTACGCTAACATTTTTAGGCAAATCAAACTCGCCTTTTTCAAGACACAAAATCGTAACTTTCTCAAATTTTTGAGCGAAACCAGCAATCCAATCGATAAAAAAACCAAGAAGCTGATCGTTTTTATCAACCTTTTGAGTAATAATAAGCAAGTTTTTCACTTGCTAATGCTATAATAAAAACAACCTAAAATCAACACAAAAAAACACAATGAATGTCATTATGTTTTTTTGATATTTTACTAAGCCACCACTATTTTCAATTCTTGACGGTCGCTCTTACATATAATGGAATCTGATTGACAGATGTATAGGGAGCGCCTTGTTTGTACCAACCGAACTCTTTAGTGTTGATACAAAATACCTTTTTAAAGAATCCCGGGTCGTCAGCAACCGCTTGCGCGCCGGTGGTATTAACCCAATGTAATATACCGGTGTCTTCACCGGTGGTTTCCACTCCATAAACCTTTAGATCATTTGTCTCGCAATTTCTAAAAAGACCGGACGTAACGAGAGTATCCCTTATCGGCGCGACCGTAGTTTTGACCTTATTAAATCCACCGAGATGCCCGTAGAAGCCAAATATCACGGGATTCAGGAACAATCTCTTGTAGCCCCAGACATTAACAATGTAAACATCGGGGTCGCTTGAACCAGCGGCGCTAATAACGTCACCCTCTTTAAGTTTTAAAGCAAGCAAACTGATAAAACCTTTTGAAGCGGGAGTCGCGGATTTAACATTAGGAGTTGGAGTCGCGGATACAATAGGCGCGGGCGTCGTCCCAACGACAGGAGTTGGAGTTGGGGTTGGGGTAGAGCTTGCCGTTGTTATTGAACCGCCACCACCGCCACCACCAGTAGAACCTCCAACACTTGTAGAACCGCAGGTGGTTGAACTAGGCGAGATTATTACTGTTATCGTAGTTGAACTGGTCATGGTAATTGACGATTTGTCATCAGTACAGGTATATGAAAAACCGCCATCATTGTTTAATAACTTTCGGCCGGCCGATTCAAGGGTAAAACTTTGACCGGAAGAAATCGTAACCGTGATTGTGTCGCCGTTTGTCGTTACCGTATCAGCGTCCGAACCGCCAATTATGGTAAGGTCTCCCGCGCTAACGGTTACGGTAGTATTTTGAGGAAAAGAAGCGTTGCCAACGGCTTTGGCTTGATTGAGACTAATCAAAAACACCCCGCCTATTAAAAGAAAGAGGAGTGGGTACAGATAAAATTTATTTTTTATGAGCGACATATTTTAATTTATTTTTTTTGCTGAATGGCTTTGACCACCGGAGAGTCTGGATTCAAGTTCTCCCAGAACAAAACTTGATCCTGGTTTATTATCATTCCGTCTCTGGGGCCATGAGGCTCACCCGCGCCAAGTTTGACAAGCTGACCGGCGCCACTTTCGTTTACTTTCACATAATAAACATCGGACAGAATCAAATAATCAGAGCTGATATTCTTAAGACGTCCAAAGTATATCTGGTCATTTGTTAAAAATACAGCCTGATACGCGTCAGAATCAATAAAATCCTGCTTATCGTATCGGGTATATTTAAGAAAACTTGTTAAGGATAAAACACTTATGACGCCAATGGCCACAGTCAGAACCATAACACTTATCCCTGTAGCAATTGAAATATGCCTGCTGCTAATCATATTTCAATTATTATTGGTGGCATTTAACGTAACCGATATTGATGGTCGGCGTCGTGGCATGACCGTTAATACTCATGAAGACCCACTTTCCCGTATTATCTTTTAATTGGAAGCAAGTGCCCCTAGTAGACGCGGAATTCCCGCCGCCGGCAAACAAGAAGCTAGCCGTGCCAACAGCGGCATCGCTAAATTCAGCAGTGTATAATCCGACAGAACCGGAAGCGGTGCCAACGACAAGATTACTGGACACGCCTAAACTGCCGGTAAACGAATGGGAAGCGGCCGTGTCCGCGATAAATCTGCCCGACATCTGAAAATTACCTGACACGGAAGCCTTGCCGTCTAAGAAAGCGTTGCCGTCAACTTCTAAAGCGCCTGTTATAAGAACATCGTTAGAAGCATCAATGTCTCCGGCATGACCGGTGGTACCGGTTCCGAATCTTGAATAAGCTACTGACGCGGCGGCGCCAGCCACCTGAATTGTTCGTTGAGTAAAGAAGTAAGCCGCCGAGGCCGTGCCTTGAACTTCAAATTTTGTCATTGGATCTTTATTGACACCAACACTGCCATCGAAGAAAGCGTTGCCGTCAACTTCAAGCTTGCCGTTAATTAAAACGTCATTTGAAGCCGATAAACCACGCGAAGTGGCAGTGGAACCAAAACGGTTATAAGCCACGGACGCAACAATTCCACCTCCGGCTTGAATGGTATTCGCGGTAAAAAAGTAAGCCGCCGAAGCCGTGCCCTGAACTTCAAAAGTCGTCGAGGGCGCGTCGCCGACACCCACTCTGAAGTTGGTGGTATCTACAACTAGCGCATTAATAGTTCCAGCCGCATTTTGAAATCTAGCGGCCGTAGCCGAACCAACGGTCTGGGTAAAGGTACCCGTCGTACTCATGTTGGTTCCGATTGTACTGGCGGCATCAGCCGCTCCAACCAACACCAGAGACAAAACCACCGAGAGAGAAACAATAAAATATTTTTTCATAACTTTAATTATAAACCAAGACCTAGGAGGCGCAATAGTCAAATTGTTGATAACTTTATCCCAGAATTTCTTTCAATTTATCAGCGTAATTCCTTATTGTTTCTTTTTTTTCAAATTGTTTGACAATTTCAGACCCAGTAAGACCATATCTTTTATATCCGTCAGAATCGTTTAGTAAAGCCCTTATTTTCAGAACTATATCTTTCACGTCCCAAGTTATTATCTCGCCCCCAGAGCCGTTTTTAAGCAAATCAGGCGCTATTCCAACGGGAGTGGCCAAAACCGGCACTCCGCAAGCCATGGCCTCTACCACTACTCTCGGACCGCCTTCATTATAGGACGGCATTATCAGGATTTTTGATTCATTCAATAACCGCGCTATCTCCGAAGAATCTTTGGCTCGGCCATACATCAGAACCTTGTCCCGCAATTTCCAATTTTCAATTTTCAATTTACAAAATGTCTCGAGGGGGCCATCGCCGACAATCAAACACTTAATTGGAAATTGTAAATTGATAATTGATAATTTTACTGCTTCCAGCAGTAGATTTATTCCTTTGTTCTCGGCTAACCGGCCGACAAAAATCAAATCATATTTCTTGGGCAAATTCATCGGTTTGAAAATATCCAAATCTATGTACATAGACGATATGTAGGCAATTTTTCCTTCAGGCACGCCGGCTTTTATCAAAAAGTCGGGCGTCTGATTTTTGTTCACCACTCTCACCAATTTTGCTCTTGAAGAATCTATTTTAATGAACAACCGCGCGAAGACCTTGTAAATCCACTCTTTTAGATTGGCCGCTTTTGGATAACCGGGAATATGATGAATTTCTAAAACATAAGGGACGCGAGTAGCGAGATTCAACAGATACGCGCCCAAACCATTATAAAAAGGCGGGTAGTCATGGACGGTCATGAGATAGTTCTTAGCCATTAGTGAATAGCCGTTAGCTTTCAAAATACGGAGGCCTTCGCGATATATCCAGAAAGGTTGAAAAATTAGGGTCCATGGAGATGTGTGAATGAAGACATTACCAAACACATTCGTAATTCTTAATTCGTAATTCTTAATTCTCGGAACAATAATATCTACCCGATCCCAGTGTTTATGGAATTCTTCGAGCGTATTATAAAAGGCGCCGCGCTTGTCTTCGGCCAAAGACCGATCGCCTGAAATCATAAGCAAGTTCATAATAAATTTCTAATTAATCTAATAAAGCGACCGTTTCATTAAGCATTTTTTCGACACTGAAATGAGAGGCGGTCTTTTTACCTTCGGCAATAAAATGTTCCTGCAATTCCGGATTATTCCAAACGGCTCGAATCACTTCGATTAAATTAAACTCGTCATTATATTTCACCATAATTCCGTTTTCACCTTGATGAATTATCTCTTTATTTCCGCCGGCATTTGTGGTAATCAACGGCACGCCCGTGAGCATGGCCTCCAGAATCTGGTGGGAAAAACCTTCATACCCGCTATTTAAAATCGCCATATCGGCCGCGACTAGATATTCGGCCACTTCTTTTAAATTTTTTCGGCCGGCCAAAATTACTTTTCGCTCCAGCTTCAAGTTTTTAATCATGGCCTCAAGAATGGGTCTGTCGGGTCCAGAACCGACAATCACTAATTTAAAAAACTGGTTTATCTCGGTAAGCTTGGGCATAATTTTAACCAACATTCGAAAACCTTTCCAAGGCACGAGCCGGCCCCAAGTAAATAAAACATTCCCCGCAATACCCAGCCTTTTTTTAGCTTCGTCTTTAGATAGTGGGGAAGCTTTAAAATCGGAGCCATTGTAAACAATTTTTATTTTTTCTCGAGGGATACTCCAGCCGTGAACAATACCTCCCAAATACTCTGACGGAACAATAATCGTGTGAGCGCTTTTGCAAACCTTAAGCTGTAATCCGTGCAATATCCGCGCTCGACCCGAACGTTTTACTTTTTGAAAATCATTCAATAACAGGGAGGTCCTACTTTGGCCAATCGCCCATTCCCACGCCGAATCACCAACAATTTTAACAATAAATTTCCTTTTAAATACTCGAGCGGCAAAACGAGCCGGTATTCCCGCGCTGACCGCGTTTAGGGCAAATATAACCCTGCTATTTCTCGCTTCCAACAGCATTCTGATCGCATATATTAAATGTTTAACGCCTTTCGGCCATTTCGCCCAAATTCTCACCACCCGAAATGGCAACGCCCCGTCAGCTGGCAAATTCCAAACCGAGGAATAAGTTACCACGGTCACCTTTTCTTTCCCGGCCAACCAACCGGCTAAAGTTTGGGCATACGAAGCCGGTCCGCCAATATCGGGAGAAAAAATACCCGTCGCAATTAATATGTTATTCGTTTCACTCATAAAATTTTAATAAATCCTAAACTCAAAATTCTAAACCCTAAATAATATCTAAATCTAAAATTATAAATTTCAAACAATTTCATTTTATATTTTTTGTTTGGGATTTATTATTTGGGTCATTGTGATTTATTTAAGATTTAGCGCTTAGGATTTAGGATTATCAGATTTAATTTTTAGAAAAAATTAAATCTGATAATATGCCAAACCGCGGCCAGTCCGTCTTTCCAATTTATTTTTTTACCTTCGGCGTAAGTGCGGCCTTTATATGAAATCCCGACTTCGTACACTCGAAATTTGTGTTTGGCTATTTGAGCGGTCAGTTCCGGTTCAATTCCAAATCGATTCGCCGTCAAACAGGGTAAAATTTTATCAAGAGCTTCTTTCGTGAAAACCTTATAACCAGTTTCCATGTCTGACAAATTAAGACCAGTGAATATGTTTGATAAAAAGGTAACCAACTGATTGGCCATATAATGAGAAAAGTAGAGAACTCTCCGCGGAAAAGCCGTAATAAACCGGGAGCCATATACTACGTCGGCATCACCATCAAGAATCGATTGTAAAAGCAACGGATACTCTTTGGGGTTATATTCCAAGTCGGCATCCTGAACAAGTATAATATCCCCGGTGGCGGCCTGAAACCCTTTTCGTAAAGCCGCTCCTTTACCATAGTTCTTTGATTGAATAATAACTTTATGCTTTACGGCGTACTCTTTTATAATATCTTTGGATCTGTCGGTTGAATGGTCGTCAACGAGAATAATTTCCTTTTCAAAAGGCATAATAACTCCTTCGACCTCTTCAATAATCGCTCGCAGGGTCCGCTCTTCGTTATATACCGGAATAACAACGCTCAATTTTTTACATTGATAAATAGACATTTTCAAATTTTTTGGCAATTATGTCCCAATCATATTTTTCTTCAACCAACTTACGGCCATTTTTAACCAATTTTTGTCTTAAATCTTGATTTTTTACAATTTCCATGATCTTGTCGGCAATATCTTTGGGATTTTTCGGCTGACAGAACAAGCCGGTCTCTCTGTCTTTAAGAAAATCTGGAATTCCGCCAACCGGTGTCCCGATAATCGCCAGTCCGGCCGCCATAGCTTCCAGAAACGCCGTGCCGAGACCTTCTGAAAGCGATGGCCGGACAAAAATATCGGCTCGAACTAACCATGACGGAAGCTCTTTGGGGGCCACCTCGCCAACCATGGTAACATTTTGTTCTAATTTTAGATTTTTAATTTTAGACCTTAAACTTTTTTCTAACGGACCACCGCCCACGACAATAAGTTTATAGTTTTTAAATTTTGAACCGGCATTAAGGACGTGAACCGCGTCAATCAGGTCGGCAACACCGTTTTTCTCGACTAATCGAGAAACAGTAATAATAACTTTATCTTGAGGACTAATACTTAGTTTCTCTTTCAATTGGTAACTGGAAACTGGTAATTGGTAATTGTTTAGGCCTACTCCGTTTGGTATCACGCTAATCTTGTTTTCAGAGATACCTTGATTAATAAGATACCTTTTTAAATACTGACTGATAACCACAAAGTGGTTAGCGCTTTGAAGTATTAATCTGCGAAAAAATCTGGTAAGCCATGACTGGCCATCCAGATTTTTACCCTCCTGAATATTAATAATCACAGGCTGACTAATATACCCGAGTTTTTTTAGAAGCCAGACCGCCCCGCCCGCTTGAGAGGCCTGTAGAACGTAGACCAAGTCGTACCTATTTTTTTGAAGGAGAACGCGACCTTTCAAAAAACTGGCGAACGGAAAGAGGGCCTTAGGCAAAAAGAAGCTGTTCATCGCATTCCGCCCTACTCGAAAAACGTTAACATTCCCTATTCGCTCTTCGGAGGTACCCCCATAATGACCCGTAACCATATCAAAATTAATATTTTCCAATCGATCAGTGATATTTTTTAGAGCTAATTCCGCCCCGCCCACTAAGGGAAGATAAGTCGTGGCAAATATAAGTATTGATTTTTTAGCCATTTTGCTATATATTTTACCATAAATGGATGTCCACGACAATGCCTTCGGTGATAAGCCAACAACGCTTAAAAAACGGGTTCTTTTCATTGTAACTCAATCGGAACTTGGCGGCGCCCAGCAATTTATTATTCAACTTATTGGTCAGATGGAAAAAGATGCCTACGCCATTGATGTGGCCGTTGGAATTAATGGCAACGGTTCGTTCACTCGTGCTTTGGTCAATTTGGGAATTCCTGTTTTTACGCTGTCGGCCCTGAAACGCAATTTTAGTCCAATCTCTGATATCCAGGCAATCGGTCAAATCAAAAAACTTATCCATAAACTAAGACCAGACACGCTTTTTCTTCTAAGCTCGAAGGCTGGTTTTATTGGTTCATTAGCCGCTAAATATTGTCGACCACGGCCAAAGGTTATTTACCGAATTGGGGGCTGGACCTTCAACGATCCCTGGCCAGCCTGGAAAAAAATGCTCTGGCGAATGCTTGAGAAAATTAGCGCGCCCTGGAAAGATATCATCATCGTCAATAATACTCCCGACCTCATTCAAGCCAAAGAAATGGGCATCAAACCCCGTCAAGGCATTATCTTGATTCACAATGGCCTTGACCCATACAAAATTGATTTTCTGCCAAGAGACAAAGCGCGTACGCAACTAGGTCTAAATAAATCCGCCAGAGGCGGACCCGCCTCTGGCGGGAAAATAATTGGAACCGTCGCTAATTTTTATCCGGCCAAGGGATTGGAATATCTTATTGAAGCCGCGGAGAAGATTACCCGCGAAGATGTTGTCTGGTGTATTGTTGGTGATGGCCTGGGCCGCCCTGTCATTGAAAAACTTATTAAAAATAAGGGTCTTACTGAAAAAATAGTGCTTATCGGGCAAAAAGAACGCATTGTCCGATATCTCAACGCTTTTGATCTATTTGTCCTACCTTCGGTCAAGGAGGGCTTTCCCTGGGCCGTTTTAGAAGCCATGGCGGCTAAATTGCCCGTTATCGCCACTCGAGTGGGGGCCATACCCGAAATCATCGAAGATGACGTCAGTGGCTATATTGTCGAACCCCGTAATTCAGAACAGATTGCCAAACGCGTCATTACCCTTCTTGACAACGATTCCCGAGCGAGAGAAATGGGCATCCAGGCTCACCAACGCGTCCTCTTTGCCTTCAATATCGAC
>JBBTRD010000024.1:11758-24582 GCA_038065335.1 Patescibacteria group bacterium
GAGAGAAATGGGCATCCAGGCTCACCAACGCGTCCTCTTTGCCTTCAATATCGACACAACCATTCATCAAATAGAAAAACTGCTGTGAAAGTATTAAAGATTATATGTCTAATCGCATTTTTCGTACTTGCGGGCACGATTTTTATTCATAGTCTCGACTCCATTAATCAAGACATTGGCCGACACCTCAAGACAGGAGAAATTATCTGGCAAACCGGACACGTTCCGAAGATAAATCTTTTTTCTTATACCGAACCAAACATTCCTTTCATTAACCACCATTGGTTAAGCGAAGTGATTTTTTATCTTTTAAATATTTATATCGGCCTGAAGGGGCTGATTGTGTTTAAGGCGGGAATATTGCTTGTAACTTTTTGGCTTTTGTGGCAAGCAGTTTCGAAAAAAGTTGAACCGCTGTTATTTGCCGTCGCCGGTCTCACGGGATTATTGATTATACTTGATCGCACCGATGTCCGACCGGAAATATTCAGTTACCTCTTTCTGGCCTATTTTTTGTTTGCCATTTTTCAAGCAAAATATTCCCAAAAATATACTTGGCTTTACACAGCTCCTCTAGTGCAACTAGCTTGGACGAATATGCACATCTATTTTATCCTCGGTCCGACCCTGCTTTTGTTGTTTTTAATCGATAGATTTTTTGAAAACAAAAGAAATCCTAAATCCGAAACACTAAATCCGAAACAATATCAAAATTTAAAAGCTATTTTTGTTCTTACCCTATTGATCACCTTACTAAATCCCAACGGTATCTACGGAGCAATCGCGCCACTCACCATTCTCAATAATTATGGTTACAGCATTGTTGAAAATCAATCCATTCTTTTTCTAAAAAACTACGGCATTCTCCTTACTCAAATCAACATTTTCGTTTTGGCTACTCTTTTATTTTGGTTAAGTTTTATTCCCGCCTTGAAAAAATACGGCCTCAAGGGTTATATTTTTGAAATTGGTGCTGGTCTGGCCTTCACAATATTGGGCTTTGATATGATTAGAAATCTTGGTCCGTATACGATTGTCTACATTCCTATTCTGGCTCTCAATCTTCAAGCATGGTTATCGCCAATTTTAATAAATCGAAAAATTTTAATTGGAATATATACTGCGCTTATTGTAGTTTTCTTATTTTTACTAAATACTGTTGTTAGTAACGATTTTTATCGCTGGGCTGGTTCCGGAAATCAATTTGGATTAGAAATTTCAGCCGGCGCCGAAAATGGAGTTAACTTCGTTAAAAATAACAAACTCGCCGGACCGGTATTTAATAATTTCGACGTCGGCAGTTATCTCATCTGGAAACTCTATCCCGAATTCAGAGTCTTCGTTGACGGCCGACCCGAGGCTTATACACTGGACTTTTTCCAAAAGATATATATTCCCATGCAGGAAGATCCAACTATATGGAAACATTACGCCGACGATATTTATCATATTAATTATGTTTTCTTTGACTACCACGACATTACCCCTTGGGCCCAAACATTTCTTTCGTTTATCTCCCAAGACAAAAACTGGCCCCTCGTTTATAAGGATAATTCGATAGTCATATTCCTTCGCCGCACCTCACAAAACTTGCCTATTATCCAAAAGCTGGTAGCAATTTAAAATTCCCGTCCTAAACTTCTAATGAAAATCCTCGCGTCGGATTCAAAAGATGGATCGACTTGGACCGCTTTGCGGGCCATGGCCACGGCTTCATCAATTCTCCCAAGATTGGCGTATGCGGTCGCCAGCGACGCGAAGTATTGCGGATTTTTAGGGTTTAATTTGATAATTTTTTCGTAAGATTCGGCAATTCTGGCAAAATCTTTATTTTTAAGATAAATATTAATCAACCTGATATAATCCTGCTCGTTGGGACCATAAGCCGCTTCCACCGCCAATGATTTCTCTAGATTTTCAAGACCGCTCATATCGCCGCTTTCAATCTTAGCCGCTCCCAGATACCAATGAGATAATCCCGTCGCCGGATTCAGGTCCACGGCTTTTTGAAAAAACTCAATGGCTTTGAAATAATCTTTTTTACTAAGATAAGCTTGGGCTATTTCATAGTGGGTTCTGATAAAAGTGGGAGAAAATTCAAGAGCTTTCATTGAATAGTTCAAAGCCCTGTCATTATAAGGAGATTTGGGATCGTCTTTGCCGAGCATAATATTTAACCGAGAACCGTAAAGATAAGGCAGATTGTCAACCGGATTCTCTTTAATATTTTTATCAATTTCAGTAAGCGCGTATTCATAAGCGTCTCGGACGGCTTTTTCTTTCACGCTTGGACCGCCTTCACCAACCAAATATTGAGCCAGTCGGTGCCTATATTCATATTTACCGGGCGCGTCATAAGATAAAGACTCTTTAAATTTAGACAAAGCTCCATTAAAATCACCGGCCCAACCGCGAACAATAGCTCTGGTGGTGGCATAATTCGCCTTTGTCGGCAAAATATTTGTTTTGTATATTAATATCGCCGCTAAAACAGCCAGAACCATTGCCGTTAAATTGATGAGGGGCCTGCCGACAGCGGTTGATTTGGGGATATGCGTTTCTTTTCTGATATCAGAATTAAGATACGAGATAAATCCGACGATCGTGAAGAAAACTATAAAGTTGGACGAAGTATCAAATATAAAAGAGTTGTGAATCATATACGCGATAATCGCCGGTATAAGGCCAATGCTGTAAACAGCAAAATCATTGTTCTTCAAAAATTTACGCAAAGAAGAAAACAACGCGGCAAAAACATTGATATAAGCCAAAAACCCGATAACCCCCATGGTTACGAGAATCTCAACAAACATATTGTGAGCCCGATCAAAAAGAGTTTCCGAACCAGAACCCACAAAAAATTTGGGATTAAAATTTTTGGAAAAGGGGATATTGAAATTCTCCGGTCCCCAGCCCAAAAAAACAGTTTTAGGACTTTCCCGCCAACCCTTTAGTCCCGCCTGCCACGCCCAAAAACGGGTTTGAACGGTGGGCGAAGTAAGCGATAAATCAGTAATCCTGCTTAAATACCCCGAGTTTTTAACAAAAGAAGAGCGACTGAATAGAGACGCGAAAATCACAAACAAAACAATTAAACCGATTAAAACCTTAAATATCAATTTTCCGATATTCGATTTTTTATACCTCATCCACAAGAATACGAAAACCGTAAGCCCGATGACATAACCTAAAACGGAGCCCCTTACCGCCGTCATTAGAACGGCAACGGAGGTAATCACAAAAGCGCTCAAGTAAAATATCTTGAGTTTTTGGTTGTGTCTGGGGTCTAAATACATCATCAGCGCCAAAAAGACTGAAAATAATTCATAGCCGGCAAATAGAGCCGGGTTGCCAATAGTGCCGAAGATTCTATTGCGTCCTCCCGAACCGACAAAAAAATCAATGTTTGTTTTCTGGCCAAAACCATAAAACGCCGATAACACTCCCGCCAGAATAGTTAAATTAAACAACTTTTGCCAATATTCTTTTTTGGTAAAGACCGAGATTAAAATTATAAAAAATATAAAATAATGCCAAAAAGTCCAAAGACCGCCCATTCTTTCCAGAGTCCCCCAGAAACTTGGATACTTTAAAACACTGGTCAGGGTGGTTAAAGAAAAAGCCAGCGCGAACAACAAAAATGCCCAAAAAACCTTATTAATTCTGGGCAAATAAGAACGATCCTTAAGAATTAAAACAATATAGGCCACCCCCAAAACCTCAACTAAACTCCTAAAAATTATTATTTTCCCGAAATGAAAAGGAGAAAGAAAATCTTTCCAAATGATAAGCGGCGCCAGCGCGGTCAAATAAATTCCAAATCTGATAAATTTAGCCAAACCTGATTCTTTTGAGAGCGGTTGCGTCATTAGTGGATTATACCTAAATTTATAAAAGTCTCAATCCCGTCTTATTTTGGAGTTACCCTATATATCACTCCGGCTGAATCATCAGACATATAAAGCGCGCCGTCAGGCCCGAATTTTAGGTCAACCGGCCGGCCAAATGTTTTTCCGGAATTATCCAGCCAGCCCGATATAAAATCAATCGGCTCTTGCGATAAGACATTGCCATTGACGTCTAGGTCATATCTGACAATTTTATATCCTACAGGTTTACTTCTATTCCACGACCCGTGAAATGCCACTAAAAGATCCCCCGCCCATTCCTTGAGCCAGCCATCGCCGGACGGAATAAACGCCAAACCTAAAGGGGCCGAATGGGCCGGAATCTGAATTACCGGCGACTCGGTTTTACCACAATCTGAAGAAATATCTATTCTTTGAAATTTTTCAGGATTAAAAGTTTTATCTCTGACCTGATTGCCGTAACAGAAAGGCCAACCGTATCTTTTGGCGCCAAACTTATCTTCCGCGCCGGCAACTTTAATAATATTTATTTCATCCGGGGGCAGATTGTCTCCTAAATTATCTCTTCCCATTTCCGTCGCCCATATTTCTTTTGTTTTCGGATGAAAAGTAAAAAATACGGAATTTCTCAACCCTCCGGCAAATTCAGCCGTAAATGTGCCGGTCGGGTCTGACTCCAGTATGGCCGCCCTTTTCCACGTCGCGTCTTCGACACAAACGTCGCAAGACGAACCGACGCTTATATACAACTTGGCATCGACAAGAGTGTCATTGCCTCTTTTCCCGGGCAATAATGGGATTGTTCTAAAGTTGGGTCCAAAGGATATCGTCCTTGTAAAGTGCCTGCCGTCAGCCGGAAGATTAGTGATATTTTCTCCTTTAGCGGATATTACGATTCCATTTTTAACATCGTATATATAGCGAACCACTTGCTGTGTTTCCGCGACATATAAATACACGACATTTCCCGCGGAATAAAATGCCAAACCATGAGGCTTATTCAATCCACTTAGAATGACCCTGCTTGTCTCGACAATACCGTTTTTACCATTTTCCAAAACAACAACTCTTCCGGCTTTGGTTTCGCTGACAAGCATCCTCCCGCCCGGGTCAAAGGTTATAACCCTTGGATCTTCCAAATTTTTCGCAAAAAGATCTATCTTAAATCCTTCCGAAAGTTTAAGATACAAAAGTGAAGAATCGTTAGTTTCAGATATTATCGGTTCTTGGGGGGACTGGATATTAAAACCAACCATTTTCTTTAATAAATTGGCGCCCCCAAAATAAAGACCCGCGCTTAGCGCAATAATCATCACTGACATTAAAATTACTTTTTTATCGCTAGACATGTTTATTTTGAGAGTTCACGGGCAAGTTCTTCCATTAACCGGCCGGTCTCCAAATCTGAATTGGCAAACTCAAGGCCTTTTCGGAGATCCTCTAGCGCTTTTGTTTTGTTATCAAGCGCGAGATAAACCAACGCTGAATTATAGTAAACACGCGGATTGTTGGGAATAAGCAACTTAAGCTTCTCGATGTTCTCAACGGCTTTGGTCAGATTGCCTTGTTGGGCGTAGATAACCGCCAAGTTTTGATACGGATAATAAAAGTTTGGATTAATTTCTATCGCTTTTTCGTATAATTTAACGGCTCCATAAATATCTCCCCTGGATTGCAAAATGGTGCCTAAATTAAAATGCGGTTCGGCGAATATATCGTCTTGAGAGACGGCGATTCTATAATACTTTTCGGCGTTTTCCAAATCTTTTTTGTTATAATAAATATTTCCCACATTGTTGTTTATCCTTACGCTATTCGGTTCATATTTTAAGATATCCGAATAAAAATCAAGCTGATTGCCCCACAAAATATTTCGCTGAATGGACTGATAAGCAAAAAAGAGGAAATAGGCAATCAAAGCGACAATCACCAAGGTTCGACCTTGAATCTTCAAAAAAGTCGCGCTTTGGCAATCCAAAAGTTTTACGACATAAAAAGAGGCGATCAGCCAGAACCCAACCATCGGCAGATAAAGCCAATGCTCGTATATCAACGCGTTAATGGGTGTAATTCCGGAAACAGGGCCCAGAGCGATAAAGAACACCCCCCAGCCAAACAGCCAAATTTTAAAATCCGGATGCCTGTTTTTATACAGCCAATAAAGCATTACTAGAATACCAAAAATAATCAGCGCGCCCAACCAAACCGGCCATTGAAAAAGAGAGGTGTGCACGGTCATGCTTCTTTCCATGTGCAGGCCGGTCGGAACAAAAAGAAGTTTAAAATAATCAACTAAAACATGCATAAAAGTGAAGAGGCGGTAATGCAAATTTTCGGAATAAAGATTAGGGGTGGCATAAAAGTTGAGCGTGTTTTGAAAATTTAAAACCGTTAGACGGAGAAGACCATAAACCAAAACCGCCAAAAAATACGGCCATGTTTTAATTAAGCCCTGTTTGACGGATTTTAAAAATCGTTCTTTGGAAATAAAGGAAATATAGAAGACAAGAGCTAAAAATGGAAAAATTATAGCGGTTTCCCGACTAAGTAAACCGAGCACTAAAAATATCAAAGAAAAAATCTTTTTTATACTTGTCCCATCTAAACTGTTATTTTCGGCTTTATAAAAAAACAGCAGCGCTAACAGCATAAAAAAGGTAACCAAAGCATCTCCTCTCCCCGAAACGTAGGTAATCGCTTCCGTTTGAAGGGGATGAATCAAAAATATTAAAGAGGCTAAAAATACAAAAAGCTTTTTCTTGAAAATCTTATAAACGAGAATAAAAATTAAAAGACCGTTGGCAATATGGATTAAATTGTTAAACAGGTGATAGCTAAAAGGTTTAATCCCGGAAATTATATAGTTAAGAGCAAAAGTAAAAAATAAAAACGGGCGATAATAGTTGCTCTCCATACCCACCCCGGCTAGAGTATTATGAGTCAGCCAGAATTTTATATTATCCCAGCTTATTGTATGGACAAAATTATTTCTTATTATCCAATCGTCATCATCCCAGAATAACGGATTATTTAAATTGAAAAAATAAACAAAAAAACCGATAGCAATCAGTATCGTTATCAGAAAAATTATCGGTTTTTTCGCGTAAAGAGACGCTGATACCATTATGGTAATACCACGGTCGTTCTACCCTTACATTGCTTTTCAAAAACCTTGACATAGCCGCCAACCGTTACAAAATTTCCATTAGCATCCACTAATCGCCCGTACTGTATCTTTGCCGTTATTTCATATTTTTTATATTGAGGATTTTCCGGCAAAACCACTCCCAACAAACTTTCTCCATCCGGGATGGGAGTTCTGTTGAATATATTAGGCCCGATCGACAGGTTGTCTTGAGGGATTACGGTCCAGAAAATATTTCTCCCCGGATGGTCAATCCCTTTGTAGATAAACACCGCGTTCTGATTATCATAAGTATTACGATTCAAAAATTTGAGTTCACCCCTTAATTCACATGAAGCATCAGTCAAAAGCAACGACCATGGCACCGTCTCATCTATAAATGTCGTTCTTCCGTCGCCGGAGGGGAGCGGAACTGGGACTTTAGTTATATTTGATTTTGGAGAAAAAGAGGGTGATGGCAATGAAGATTCCTCTGTCACCGAAGGACTGGGGCTTCCGCTTATAGTATTTTCATCGGTTGTTTTGCCTGAAAAATAAACTATAGCCGAAATTAGCGCTACAATCAATAAAACTATGGAAATTATTATTTTTTTCATAAGTAAATTATAACAAACCAGAATAAAAATGCAACCAAAAACCCCCTTATACCGTGTGGCATAAGGGGGTTTTGGCGTTTGTTTCAGTCATCCCTTAAAAATCAGGATAACTAAATCATGCTATACCAATTACCTTTGGAAGGTCGGACCGTATAGCGGCAAGCTTCTTAAGATACCCGTGGCTGAAGGCGTATCCAAAGAATTTGTCGTTCCGTCATAGCTGCCTACCCAGTTGATCAAGCCGGCTTGATCATCCTGCAAGGTTACCTGGAAGTAGTCCGAGGCTCGGCCGGTCGTTCCAGCATTGGCATAGTGCTGGGTCGGATTGTTCAATCTGATACTGAAGGTTCTTGTTTCACCTCCAGCAATTTCTATATCCTGACCGGTAAAGTCAAAGGAGATAGAAGAATTGACATCCGGATCGGCGCCATACGGTTTATCCTGGGTAAAGGCAATGGTCTGACTGGTGTCAGCGGCGCTCGGGTCATTAATGAACCGAAGAGCGCTTGGACCGTCAATCACCGTTCCCGTCTCATCCAAGACTGAGAAGGTCGTACTGGTGGTGGTGTTTATTCCTGAATCACCAGAAGCGATTACCTCAAAGTTGATGGAGCCAGATCCCTTGTGCTGATTGTCAAATCTCAAGTTGGCCGTGGCAAGACCCATCGCCGTAATTGAGAATTTGAACACAATCGGCGTACCAATCAAGCTGTATGGCGCGGTCAAGGCAACCTGTTCAATCTTCGGGAAGATTCTGTAGGCATTTTGGTTGTAGGCACCCACGACATCATTGATGTTCGTAGATGTGCCGTCAAGCACGGTGCCCGAACCCTCGCCCACCGCCCTGAATCCGTTGACATAGCTTCCATTGTAAGAGTCCACTAAATCCAAGGAGAACTGAACTAGCGCGGCAGCGGATGTGCCCGTTGTCTGGGTAGCGCCCTCATCCTTGGCCTTCATGTTGACATTCACGCCGATTTCCAAACTTGAATCCTTCGGCACATAAGGCCTGTTGGGATCACTGCTTGCCCAATTGAAGTTCGCGGAAGCCGCATTGCCAAACGATTGGGTTGTCGTAAGAGTACTGCCAGTCTTAGTCTTGTAGGTCAAGATGATATCTTTCACGTTTGCGGCGGCATCGGTAGCTTCAGCGGCCACAGAAGCGGCAATCGTAAGCTTCTCAAGATACTGACCCTCATCGGTCGCGGTTAGTCTGAATTTGGAGACCGGCGCGTTGGCCTGGCCCCAATATAAGGCGCCCGCTACCGGACTGGCGGCGGCGGCGGCCAATGTCATTGAACCGCTATTCTTTACCGTCAACACTTGGGTTGGAGTTAAACCACCATTAACCGCGGCGGAACCAGGATTTACCGTGTTGGAATCTGAATCCAAAGCGGTAACATCCCCGACCGCGGCGATGTCAAAAGCGTATAAGTCGCCAGCCGTGCCTGACGCTTGGTTGTTGGACAGATCAACTCTGACCAATACCGTCCTACTCGTTCCGGCTGGAATGATCCAGGCCAGATTACCAAAGGTCATCGTACCGGTTCCGGCTGTACCTAACGAGTTGTTAGTAACCTTATCCGAACCGGCAATCAAAGCACCGCCTGATTCATACAATTGAACCTTAGCCATGGCGTTGGCCACTGAAATGCCGCTATCGTTGTCGGCATCAGGAGTACCTTCGTCATACGTATCTCCCGCGGTATCGGCAGTAACGCCGGTAATCTTAATGGTAGTTACCTTAAGCGCCGAGGCTTGACTGGCAGCAAACGTAACACCAACCGCATCAACATCTTTCATGCCTCTGATTTTCGTTTGATCAGTCGGAGAACCCGACAAACTCAAGGTCAAAGCGGAAGAAGAAAGAGTGATGTCTGGACCGTTAATGTCAGCGCGAGGAACAATGTCCGCCGCGGCAACCGAAGTGTTAGTACCAGAGTACTTTGCCACTGTTACATCACCGGCATCATCACTGTAATCGTCAAGGATCGCTCTGATAATACTGCCCGAAATCAATTCGGCGGTAACATTAGCCGTATTGATGTCGGCGGTAACTTTGAAGTTATAAGTCACGCCGGCAGTGAGATCAAGAGTATCGGTGAATGATTCCTGGACACCGCCTCCCGCCGGACAGCTGACGGTATCATCAGCATGGTCAAACGCGGTGGCGTCTTTCGGACCAATGACAACAGTGTTGGTGTCTTCGTTCCAAACTTTGAAGTCGGTAACGTCATCCCAATCCGCTTCAGTGGTTTCGGTGTCATATGTACCGTCTCCAGCTTGGTCGGCGCAGAGAGTGAACTCTGTCTTCTTGATTTCAATGTTGCTTGCGGCAGTCATTGAATATCTCAACAAAGTAGCATCAGTCACCGTGGTACCAACCGTGGTAGCGTTAGGACCGTTGAATACCAAAGTCAACGCCCCACCTTGAAGCGTCAAGGTGGTCGCTTCGGCGGAAGTATCAAGAGTATTGGTGCCTTCGGCCATACCATTGCCATATTGGTCACCAATCGCTAAGAGGTCGGAGTTGTTCTCAAAGTAGAGAATAACGGTCTCATCTTTCTTGCCACTCACGTCTCCATAAACCTTGAAGGTAGCATTACCACCCTTGGCAATGGAGTATCCCGAACCAAGATCAAAGACGACATAACTGTCGGAAGTAACTGAACCCGACCATTCTGTTGCTCCGGTCTTTAGTTTGAGATTAGCCATATCGGCCGGTTTCAAAGTCCCGCCATTTAACATCGTCAAACGCTTAACGGAAGCGCCTTCGGTGTTAGCCGTAAATTTGAACTCCGCAAGTTGAGCTTGCTTCTGACCAACCGTTGGGTTGGAAAGTGAGCCAACTTCAGCGGTATCAATTGTACCGGATGAAGCGCCCGAGACAGAAAAGTTATTACCGCTCAAAGGTGTTCCAGAAACGGCTACGCCACCAGTGGCAACAACACTTCCTAACTGAATATAGTTGACGTCACCAGCTGTAGCCGCAGACATATCAGCCACGATTGAGAGGTCTTTTGAACCACTCACGGCGATATTCAATAAGAATGTAATTTCGCCGGACGCGGACGAAAATGATTTGCCAGAAACTAATCTCTTGGCTCCATCATAAACATAGACATCGCCGAAATCGGCTGTTAAACCGGCGCCCAACCTCTTAACGGTCAAAGTGTTAACCGTACCGGAACCACTAACTCTGACTTTCAAGTACTCAACACCAACGGCATTTTTGGTGATGGTTTGAGCTCCCGGGTTGCCAGGGGCTAACGACACCGACAAAGGTCCGGATGGGACCGGGGTTGCGCCCGGGACGCGGACATAGCTCGGAATCTGATTTACTGAAGTATAGGCAGAACCAACTGAATACAAATTGAATTCAGCTTGGTTGATGACGAAAACCTTTTTGAAGAAATTCGCGTCATCGGCAACAGCTTGCGCGCCTGTGGTATTAACCCAATGCAACGAGGCCACGTCTTCTCCTGTAGTTTCCAAACCATAAACCTTCTCGGTTCCATCAACTCGGAACAAACCAGAAGTTGGGAAAGCATCGCGGGCCGCCGCAGAAACACTCTTTACACTTGCAAAACCACCGAGGTGGCCGTACAAATTAAAGATAGCAGGATTCAAGAACAATCTCTTGTAACCCTGTTCATTAACGATATAGACATCCGGATCCGAAGAACCAGTTGCGCTAATCGTATTGCCTTCCGTAAGGCCATAGTCCGACGGAACGGCCGCCACCGCTGTCAAAGGCGCGAGGTAGGCAGTTCCCGATAGCGTCAATAAAGTCGCTATCGAAGTAAGAGCCGACACAGTTTTTACAAAAACTGGTCGAGCTCTGTTTAATGAATTAGACATTTTGTTTTTACTATTTATTTCTATTTTGCGGTTCCAGTGCCGATCGTTAAATACGAGGACACTTTATGAGACACAGAACAGAATTTTAATTACGAGACGAAAACAACAACTACCTTTTTATTTGTAAAAACTTCTTGCGCTTTTGCTCGACCAAGCAATTTAAGAAGTTCTTACCTCTAAAACTTAATCTAAACTAAACACAATCTTAAAGTGGAAATTTAGTAACTTTCTCTTCTTGAGACAATCTTTTCTTTTCACCTAATTTTCAATGTTCTTTCCTGGCCCCCACACCTAGTCAGCGAATGTCTGCGACGCCGAACGGCTGTCGCTGACTAGGTGTAGGGGTCACTCAACCCAAAAATAACCAACACTGGTTATGTTCAATAAATTTATCGAGAATGTTACATAGATTTTGGCTGTTTTATACTCGCTCGTACTCTCGCAGGGCACCGCGTCGCTCGCGCTCCTTGCTTACTTGTTTTATGGCCCATTCTAATGTTCATACATACTATCGCACCTACCCAAAGATGTCAACGTATATCTATATTTTTGCTGGTTCTAGCCATATCTGGGACTCGCCCCAATATAACCATTGAAACTAATTGTATCCTGTTTAAAAAAGCAAGCAAGGGCTTAATTGTGGATAAATCAAGGCCCTACCGTTATTCTACTGTTATATAGTCTTTCATCTTCTGAAACCTTGCTGTTTTAATGTCCTTTACCATCATGATATCTTCTATCTTCTGAAATGGGCCGTTAGCATTCCGGTAATTAATAATGTACTGAGCACGAGCTGTACCAACTTCCGGAATCTCTTGTAGCTCGATGTAACTAGCAGTATTAATGTTTATTTTAGTCGACTGCGGGGAAGAAGTAGGAATTGGGGTCACAGTTGGAGTTGGCGACGATAATGGTGTTAACGATAATGGTGTTGGAGACGAAGTTTCCGTCAGAGATGGGCTAGCCACTGGTTGGAACGTAACAGGAGATGGTGACATTACTGATGTCGGTGTACGACTAGGTGACACCGATGGTGACACAGAAACATATTGATTATTGTCATATATCAATGGTGACATGGTTGGTGACACGACTGGTGACATAGAGGTGACATTGGTGACATTCTTTAATGTCACCACTTGTTTTAATGTCACCATCGGTGTCACCATGTCATTAGGTGACATTTTTGGAGAAGTAGTAGTGTTGGCACCTAAAAATGCCAAGAGGCGACCTCCATATCCCGGTCCATAACTAAATCCCAAAGTAATAAGAAAAACTGCCCCCAAAGAACCGACGAATATCCATCTGTTCATGACTCATTATAAACGATTACACTGCGGAATAATATACCGC
>JBBTRD010000024.1:24682-32696 GCA_038065335.1 Patescibacteria group bacterium
ATTAGCCCTATAGAGGCTAAACCTCAATTTAATATTTTGAAAAAGAAAAAGGCCCCATGCATTTGCAAGAGGTCTTTCTATTTTTTGATATCAAATGTTCTACTTCACGCTGACGAGTTGAACTTCAAAAATCAAAACTGAATTCGCGGGAATAGGACCATTAGCTTGAGCGCCGTAACCTAGCGAAGCCGGAATGACAAGCTCGCGTATTCCTCCGACTTTCATACCGGCCACACCTTCGTCCCAACCTTTGATGACTTGGCCGGCGCCGAGTTGAAAATTAAATGGTTCGACATGTTTGAAGGCTGGATCAATATTACTGTCGAATACTTTGCCATCACTAAGCGCTCCGGTATAATTGACCGTCGCTGTTTGTCCGGCTTTGGCAACGGCACCCGAACCCACAATTTTGTCTTGATATTGAAGTCCAGAAGCGGTAGTAATAATCTCTCCGACAGGACTGGCCGTCATTGCCGGGATTGTTGTGGGCGAAACACTAACAGAAACATCCGCTGTTGGTGTTACCGAAGGCGACGTGTCGTACAAACTTGACAGATCACTCCCCTTGCGCATAAACAACCAGACCCCAACCGCCACAATCGCAATCACGATAATATACATAAAAATATTTTTCATCCCGCGCATAACGAGCACTGGGCTTGCTGTTTTGTCCGATATATCGGACGTTCATAATCCCACTGCCTGATAAATTATTTTATTAAACTCTTAATCGCCCATACAAGAAACTAGTGCTTGTTATGTGCGGGATTAATATTTTAATGACGGAGTCAATCCTTTTGGATTTACGGGATACAACGCTTCGTCAATGGTTCGATCAAAACAGACTCGGCCAGCGCCGTGTTGCCAATTATAATAAGGGTATATGGCTGGAATAGATTCCCTTGGATTAACCGTATCAAAGTTAAAATTAGCGCACAATCGAAAAGCGCGAACACCAGTCAAACTATATTCATAGGACTGATTAGTCTGCGAATCAACGGGCACGCTGAAACCGGAAATAGAATCATTCAAAAAATCAAGCGATTTGGGGAGTGAGCCCTTCTGCTGCCAATAATACATCAACTGACTTTGAATAGTTTGAAGGTTGCTTACTTTTGCATCATCAAATCTAACTAAACGCTGACTTTGAGGAGAACCCGCCAGATAAAATCCATAACCGAGCGTCAACGCGACAATACTGACAATAATCACCCGAAAAATATTGCGAGAATAAATCCGGTCACGTAATTCAGAAAGATAATAGAACAATGTTGAGCCAGCGATAAAGAAAATCGTCAGAACTTTCAAAATAAAAGCCGTCGTTAGATCGCCATTCAAGAAACTTTGAATCAAAGTGATAAGGTCTCCAATCACCACTAGTCCGGCCACAAAAACGGTAAAATATAATAACCAATGACGAACACGAAGGTCGCGTTTCATCGGTTCAGTCACAACATCTCTGTGTAAAGTCAGACTGACCCAGAAAAATACGGGGAACACCACCACTAATGCCGCCAAAGCGGTACGAATCAAACCATAGCTAGCGTTTGAAGCCATATAACCATACTGCAAAATGTCGGGAAATTTAAGATCGATATATTGATAGATGAGCATCCCAAAACTGCCCGCGCTCATCACCAGCGTGATTAAACTTAATAAATACAAAAACACGTCTCTGGGCGTTGAACGACTGACTTGTGAGTTGGTATCCATCCCGTTAGAAGTAGCCCCGCCAAGGTCCTCCGGACTCGCAACTAGGTTGCGAGCGAGACTTCTAACGGGATTCATAGATTTCAGTGTAACAAATTATAATAAAAATATCCATCACCTAATCCCCGACCCTGCCGGCATATCTTTGTCGGGCATAAGCAGTGAAACTATTTCTTCTCCGGCAGTTGCCGGATTCGATGCCGCCAGAACCATACCATTGGATTCGAGACCCATCATTGAACGCGGTTCAAGATTGGCCACAATCACAATTTGTCTACCGACAAGCTCGGTCGACTGATAATGCTTGGCAATACCCGCTAAAATCTGACGCGGTACAGCCTCACCTAAATCGACCTGTAATTTTAGCAACTTCTCCGAGCCTTCAATTGATTCGGCGCTTAAAACACGCCCGACTTTCAGTTCTATCTTCTTTAAGTCGTCAATGGTAATCATTTTTAGAATAATTTAAGTGTATGCTTTTAAAAACTACGGGGCAAGGTTTGCTAGATTTTATTCTGAATAGACTTAATCCAGCCGGACAATTGCCGCGCCAACATCGAACTAGCTTTGACGCGGATTCTTAGGAGGCCAAATTCGGCTTTTTTTACCTGCCTCTTCTTCCTCTTTTTCTTGGCCTTTTGGGCGTAAATTCTGGTAAATATACTCTGCGGAAAACCCGTCACTTCGGACCAATACTGAATAGCTTTTTCCTTATCATTCTCAACCTCAACTAAAATATCGCACAAAACATCCGTTTCTCCCAGCTGGCCGACCTCCATCAACCACTTCAAAAACAATCGAATCAGGTAGGGATCGGAACTGGTAAATTTCACGCCTTTTTTAACATCTCGGTCGCTAACTCTCTCCCGCCAATAAAGCATGATGCCCATCAGCCACAACTCCCGTTTAGAAATATCTTTAATATCTTTGGCCGAAGTCTTCTCGATTTTGGTAATCGCCTCACTCACCCGTTTTGAGCGAATTTGAGCCCCTTTCTGAATCGCCTCGTCGCGTTTCTTGCGGAGCCGAACCAGTTGCGCTTCCGATAATTTTATATCTTTAAACCAATAGGACAGTGTCGCCTTGGGCACCGAAACGAATTTTTGGATTTCTGAATACGAATACCCGCCCCGACGAAGGGACATGGCAAGATTCTTGCGTTGATTGATGGTTTGTTGAACCATGGTGGGTACTTACTACTTTAATAATAGAACTCCAACAAATTCACGCAACTATTGTTATCAACAAAACCAAAAACCGTCCCTCCCCACGCATGGGGATGGGACGGTTTTTGGTTAGTGTTACTCGCCTTTGACGTCGCTGGCTTGGGGGCCTTTATTGCCTTGAGTGACCGTATAAGACACTCTCTGTCCTTCTTTGAGACTTTCAATTGTACCTCCCACAACTCCGCTGTGATGGAAGAACAAATCTTCTTTGTCTTGTGGTAATTCAGCCTTATCATCAGGAGTGATGAAGCCAAAACCTTTGTCCGTAACTAATCGCTTGATTGTACCTTGACTCATGGATTTATAGTTAATGTTTGTTCGCAAATTTAACTATTGAGGAAGTTCGACTATTCTTCTTTAGAAATAAGTATTTTGCTTGAATTAAGTATAGCACCAATTCTCGATAGTGTACATAGCCTGTCAACAACTAGACACAACGTTTGGCCATTTCGGCCATTTCGTCGATAGGAATAACAAGAATTTTAGTATTGAGATATTCTAAACCAGTGGTAATTTTGGCCCGCATGTATTCGGAACGTTCGCCGATGGTAGCCGTAAAAACTAACAAATCAAGACCGCCCAGAAGCGCGGAATAAGCACCGATGTATTTTTTGATGGCTCTTGCAAAAACAGTCAGTGCTTCCCCGGCCAAAGTGTCGCCCGCTTTTTCTAGTTCAATGAGCTCTTTGACGAATTGGGTCTTCCCGCTTAGGCCCAACAATCCCGATTCCGTATAAAGCATTGATTCCAGCGTACTGGCGTCCATGCCACTTTTCTTTAAAAGATACAGCACGGCCGCCGCGTCAATATTCCCCACCCGCGAACCCATCGGCACGCCTTCCAGCGGCGTAAAGCCCATGGAAGTATCCACGGGTTGACCGTTTTTTAAAGCCGTAATACTTGTCCCGCTGCCAAGATGGCAAATAATCATTCTGTCGGGGACATTCACTTGTAGCTTCTGAACACTGCTCAAAACCGAGCTCATCGAAATACCATGATAACCGTAGCGATAAATTTCATACTTCTCGGCCAATTCTTTGGGCAAACCATAAAGTTTTGCTTCTCGAGGTATATCTTTATAAAACGCGCTATCGGAAATACCCCAGAGAAGAACATCGCCAGCCCAACTTTTTATTTTATTTAATTCTTCCAGAACCGGCGTGATGTGCAACGGAGCCATTTCTTGAGCTTCCGTTAGTTTGGCAATATAAGCATCGTCTATAACCTTGTCTTCTTGAAAGAATACGCCGGGCGCGACAATCCGCACGCCAATTTTGGTAATATTATTTATTTTGGCAATATTTTTTTCTCCGGCCAGTCGGACTACATACGCGCCAACATCGTCATAGTCGGCTTCGGTAATCTGAACATCTTGTCTGTCATCCCCCACTGTAACCGTACTAATATAACCCGCGCTGGTTTTTTCCATATGAACGCCGCAAAGCTCCCTTTGCCCTTCATAGAGTCCGCACTTCTTGGAAGCGCTGCCGATATTAATAACTAAATATTTCTGGTCCATCCCGTACGAAGTAGCAAGTTTCTTGCCCATAATCCTAGTAACAAGATTCTAAACTACTCTATTATTATTTAACACTTGTTTCAATGGACCCGTTAGGGCTACTTCGTTCGGGACCATTGCCATTTTTCTATTTCTTCGGGATCAACGCCATTTTTACGGATAAATTCGCCATGTTCCTGAATCTTTGTTTTATACTGCGCGATAATATCATCGGCTTTGCTTTGTTCTACAACACCATTCTTGGCCAATTTTTGATAGGCTTCAATAATTAAATGGTAACGGCTAGTCTCGTTGCGAATCTGCATATCGAACGGTGTCGTCGTCGAACCATTCTCGATATAACCGTGGACCGAAAAGCGGTCAGTTTTTTCTTGTGTATTAAAAAGTGTCTGTTTTAATACTTGAGGATAGCCATGAAAGTTAAAGATGACAGGTTTGTCGCGGGTAAATAACTCATCGAAGCTCAATGGATTTTTAGATTCCGCATTGCCTAGACCTAGAGAAGTAAGTTCAAGAATGCTCACGAAGCGGACTCGCGCTTCCGGAGTATGATATTTGATGGCATCAAGCGCGGCCAGGGCTTCTTTGGTCAAATATTCACCCGCCGCGCTAAAAACGATATCAGGGTTGTCTTCACTCGCGAAGTCCCAGACCATCATTCCTTGCTCCAATTGCCGAGAAGCCAACTCGGGCGTCAGCCAACGAGGCTCCAATGTTTTGCCGGCAACGATTAGATTAATCCCATTTTTTGAAGTGAGGCATCGCTCCAGCACGGCCAAGGTCATATTCCCGTCCGGCGGAAAATAGACATGAGTGGAACAACTTATCTTTTGGGCAATATCGCTGATAAATCCGGGATTTTGGTGCGAAAAACCATTATGCTCTTGGCGCCAGCCCGATGAAGTCAAGATGTAGTTTAAAGACGGAATATCTCCTCGCCATGGAAATTCTCGAGATTGTTTTAAAAATTTCGCGTACTGGTCCACCATACTGGACACAATTTGAACAAACGCTTCGTAAGTCGCGAAAATGCCGTAGCGGCCCGTGAGGGCGTAGCCCTGCATCAGCCCCTGTAAAGAATGCTCGCTCAACATCTCAATCACCCGCCCCGACGGCGTCAGATCCTTGTCCCATTCTTTTATCGGCCAAGTAAAGGCGCGGGCCGTAGTTTGAAAGACAGTCTGGAGTTTATTGGAATAAGTTTCATCAGGTGAAAATAATCTAAAATTAGCTTGGTCTTTATTAAGCTTAAAAACTTCGTTTAAATACAACCCGGTGCGGACCATGCTGCTGGAACCAATCGTCCCCGGCACGGACGCGTCTTCCATAAATTCCTGAACTTTCGGCAACAACAAATTTTTCATAATTTCTCCGCCCAAAGTATGCCTACTGGAACCCATCTTGAATCCTTCTTCCGGGACAAGCGATTTAACTTCGTCATTAAAACCATTACCAGCGTTAAATAATTCTTCAAATTTGTATGAACGGAGCCACTTTTCGAGAGCTTTTAATTCTGTTTTATCGGTTTTGGCCAACGGTGCCACAACTTGGTGTGATAAGGCGTTGCCCTCTATTTTTTCACCTTTTAATTTTTTAATTCCCGTCCACCCTTTGGGTGTCCGCAGAATAATCATGGGGAAACGAGGCGAGACAACCGCCTGCCCGTTCCGCGCTTTTGTTTGAATGGCTCGAATTTTCTGATATGAGTCCTCGAGCACGTTCATCATCCGTTCATAAATCACCTTATCAGTCCCCTCCACAATCACCGGCTCGTAGCCATAGCCGTAAAACAAAGACTTGAGTTCACGATTGGACATTCGGCCGAAGATCGTTGGTCCGGAAATCTTATAACCGTTTAAATGTAAAATCGGTAAAACCGCGCCATTGATGGCCGGATCAACAAATTTGTTTAAATGCCAAGCCGTGGCCGTGGGACCAGTTTCGGCTTCGCCGTCGCCAACCAAACAAGCCACAACCAAGTTAGGATTATCCAGCGCCGCGCCATATGATGTCGAAAGGGAATAACCCAACTCCCCGCCTTCAAGAATTACCCCCGGCGCGCCGGGATTAGCGTGGCTGGGGAAACCGTACGGCCAACTGAAATTACCTACCATGTACCCTAAACCATCGAGATTTGACGTGGCCGAAGGATAGAATTTATGAAGCGTGCCCTCCATGAACAAATTGGCCTGCAAAGCCGGAAAACCGTGGCCCGGCCCCAGCACAAACATCATGTCAATAGCATGTTTCTTGATTAAATAGTTGAGATTCGCGTAAAGAAAATTAATCCCCGGGCAGGTCCCCCAATGGCCCAGAAGCCGGGGTTTAATATCGTCCGGCGAGAGTTTGTCCTCTAATAAAAAATTGCTCCGCAGATAAATTTGGGCCGCGGAAATATAGTTCGCCGCCCGCACGTATTTCTTGATAGCCTCAATATCGTTCATACAACTATTCTACCAGTTTTTTAGTAATAAAAAAGTCTCTATCAACTTTAAACCCCAACCCCAATGGCTTCGCTAATGTGGTGATATCCATCTCGTTTTAAAAGTTTGACTAATCCTTTACTAATCAGCCCGATTTGCTGGGGACCCATATAAACCATGCCCGTAATCAATTGCACCAGCGAAGCGCCAAGCTTTATTTTTTGATAAGCATCCTCGGCCGTAAAAACTCCGCCCACGCCAATCAATAAAAATCTTTCGTGATAGTGCCTATAAGCGTAGCGCAACGTTTCGTTAGATTGATTTTCCAAGGGCTTACCGCTAAAATTCCCCGCACCCGCTTTCGCGATTTCCTCCTGGTCAAAAGCCAGATTATTGCGGTCTTTAGCTAAATTAGAAAAAATCAAACCTTTTATAAACGCGAACGGAACGGCCGCTTCAATCAACTCTTTGGCCTGCTCAAATGTTTTTTCCAACGGCATTTTAATAAACACCGGCCGACTAATATTCAACACGTCTAATCGTGAAAGAGTTTTTGTTAATCCCACCGAGGAATCCAGTTTTTCTTTTAAATTTTCCAGATTGCGCAAGTTGGGACAACTAATATTCAGTTCGTAATAATCAAAATTTTTAAATTTTTCAGCCTCAACAAAACCGGCCACAATATTTTCTATCATTGTTTCAAAATCAATATAGACTTTGTTGGTCGCCCCAATACTTACTCCTCTTATCGCTCCGTTTAAATTTAAATTCACATAAGCCAGTACCTTGGCCACGCCCTCATTTTTAAAACCTTTATTTACCAGCAAGGATTTAGATTTTGACAAACGCCCCAGCATCGGTCGCGGATTGCCGGCGTAGGGCTCAACCGTCAGCGTGCCGATGGTATGAAAACCAAAACCGACGCTCGGCAAAATTTCAACCAAATCGGCATTGTAATCAAAACCGGCCGCCAAACCGATAGGATTTTTAAAAGCTAAGCCGACCAAATTTTGATTCAAAATCGGGTTTTCATAGCTCCACATTTTTCCGAAAAGTTTTTTGAAAAAACGATGCTGCCCCAACCACCGCCCGCCGACAAGAAAAAGCTCATGAACCCCATCCGCCGGAAACAAAAA
>JBBTRD010000025.1:0-5015 GCA_038065335.1 Patescibacteria group bacterium
GATGAAGATATGTTATTTCGGAGATTTTAATCCCGATTATTCCAGAAATAGGGTTATAATTCGCGGACTTCGAGAAAATGGGGTAGACGTTCTGTTTTGTCATACATCGTTACGAGGCTGGAGAGGGTTGGCAGACTTGCGGAATAAATATCGCTCTCTAAAGGAACAATTTGATATTGTGATAGTTGGTTATTCGGATTCTAGATTTATGGTTCCTTTTGCTAAGTTAATATCAGGCAAAAAAATAATTTGGGATGCCTTTTATTCTCTTTATGATTCTTGGGTATTTGACCGAAAATTAGTTCCTCAAAAAAGTTTAAAGGCAGGATATTATTGGTTTTTAGATTGGTTTAGCTGTACAATAGCAAATCTAATTTTATTAGATTCGAATGTCCATATCGACTATTTTTCAAAAACATTTATAATTCCGAGATTTAAGTTTTTAAGAGTTTTTATTGGCGCGGATAGTGATTTATTTTTTCCAACGAGTACCCAAAAAGATATTAATATCTTTCTAGTTCATTTTCATGGCAACTTTGTTCCCCTGCAAGGTATGGAGTATATAATTAAAGCGGCTGGGATTTTAAGGAATAATCATGATATTAGATTTCAAATTGTGGGAGGGGGCCAAGATTATCAAAAGGTAAAAAAAATTGCTGTTGATTTAGAGTTAAAGAATATTTCGTGGTTAGACAGAATAGATTATGAAAATCTGTCGGGGTTCATTAATAGAGCGGATGTCTGTCTGGGCGGTTTTAGTAATAGCCAAAAGGCAAGAATGGTAAGTATGAATAAGCTTTTTGAATATATGGCTTGTGGCAAAGCAATAATAACTGGCGACTCACCATCCTTGAAAGAGATATTAATCGATGGAGAGAGTGTCATTTTTTCTAAGAGAGAAGACCCAGAAGATATTTCCTTTAACATTTTAAGACTAAAAAAAGACGAGGTTCTAAGAAAAAAGCTGGGAGACAGTGCAAGAGATCTATTTAATAAAAAATATACACCCAAAATAATAGCAGAAGAGCTTATTGGCAATATACAAAAAAGTGGAAAGTGGTTTGAGTAGTTTAATAATTAATCAACATTGATTTTATCAATTCAGTATGCTATAGACCCATAGACAAGTTGATCTGAAGTTAGCTTGTGCCTCTGATCAGGGGTATGGACAAGATTGTTGATTGTTTTGTGTTTATAGGATACGCTAATAAACAATGAAGAATGGTAGAAAAATATTAATCTTTGGTGGCGCAGGTTTTATCGGATCGTGGTTGGTGGATACGTTGAAATCAAAGCACAAGGTTGCTGTTTTTGATATTCAAAAAAAATTCAGTAATTATGACACCGAAAGATCTAAGGCTGTTTTTAGTTTTAGAAATAATCACCTTTTGAAGGGGGCAAGGATTTACAAGGGAGACGCTAGAAATTTAGAAAAAGTTCGATCTGTCATTGAAAAAGAAAAACCCGATATAATCGTTGGATTGGCTAGTATTCCTATAGAAAACTATCACGATCCAATACTGCAATTTGAAATAGAAGTTTTGAGTATGCGTAATATTTTAGAAGCTAATAAGGACTTAAAAGCCAAGGTGGTTTTCATATCTTCGCTTTTTGCGGTTGGACCTTTTGATCATGTTTTGACCGAAGAAGCATCTCTAGAACCAATTACAAACTATGGCATCGGCAAAGCTACCGGTGAATTGCTGGTGAAAAATTTTGCCGAAAAATATTCAATTGTCAGAACTACCTCTGTTTATGGATTTGGAGATTTGAATTTTAGGGCTCACCAAATAGCCCTAGAAAGCGCTTTGATCGGAAACAAGTTTTGGATAAACAAAGCCGCGTTACTGGATTTCATCTACGTGGGGGATTTGGTTGAAGGCATAAAAAGGGTTATGTTTTACGACCATAATGATATTTTTAATATATCAGGCGGGAAAGCCGTAACCTTATTTGAATTTGTGAGAGCCCTTGAGTGCAATCTTAACAAAAAACTTGATTACGAGGTCAAATCCTTACAAGACAGGACCAAACGAGGAACCTTAGCCAATGATAAGGCCAGATTTATCCTAGATTGGGAACCTAAATACGATCTTATTGGTGGAACCAAAGAGATGATTAATCTTTATAAAAAGCATATGCCCAAGATTTGATTAAAAATCTATGCAAAAAATAATGAAACACGAAAAAATGGAACAAAAATATAAAACAAGGCTTACCCCTAATCCTTCCAGAGAAGCTGGTAAAGTTGTAGCTCAACTGGCAAGTGTCCTCACCGACAAAGGATCAGAGCATAGTTTTTTTGTCAGTGCGGCGTCTTTGGGGCCGACTTTTTTGAATAAAAAATTTAAACCCGGTATCGATAAAATATATTACACAATGGCGGTATATGATGATGAAGAAAAAAAAGCGGTTGCCAAAACCTTAGATGAAGGTTGGCTCGGATTAGGAAAATATTCCGCCGAGTTTTCCACAAAGGTTGCTAATATCTTTGGCAAGAAATCTGGCGTATTTGTTAATTCAGGTTCTTCTGGTACCCTTTTGGCTCTGAAAATATTAGATTTGCCACCCGGCTCAGAGGTGATTACCGCTGCTTGTACCTTTGCGACCACACTGGCCTCTATCTTGCATAATAATTTGGTGCCGGTTATGGCTGACAGTGAACTAGGCACTTATAATTTGGATTTAAAGAGCTTACCTAAAATGGTCTCCAAAAAAACCAGGGCTATTATATTGCCGCATACTCTAGGAAGTCTTAATGACATGAAAGCCCTGCGAATTTTTTGCAAGAAGCATAAGTTATTTTTTATTGAAGACAGTTGTGATACTATCGGCGGTAAGTTTGCAGGCAAGCCAACCGGATCATTTGCCGATATTTCAGTGTGTAGTTTCTACGCTTCTCACAACATTACTGCCGGCGGCGGTGGCGGTATTCTCTGTATGGATGACGATAGACTAATAGCAAAAGCCTTAGCTTATCGCGACTGGGGGAGATTTGGTGACGATGACGAAGATATTAATAAGCGATTTAATCTTCACCTTGATGGTATTCCGTATGATCGCAAGTTCCTATATTCTCTGGTTGGGTTTAATTTAAAACCAACAGAAATGCAGGCGGCCTTTGGTCTGGTCCAGTTAAAAAAATTAGACGCTTTTAATGTTATCCGCAGAAATAATTTCAATCGTTTGCGTGATAGGTTAATGAAATATGAGAAATTTTTTATATTACCCCGAGATCTTCCCAACGCTGAAGTCTATTGGTTAGCTTTTCCGGTTACCATTAAAGACGGTGTGCCATTTGATCGGCTTGAATTACTTCGCCATCTTGAATCCAAAAAAATCCAGACCAGATTATTATTCGCCGGTAACATTTTACGTCAGCCGGCATTCAGAAACATACCCCACCGAGTGGTCGGCAAACTGACCAATGCTGATAAAATTATGAAAGATACTTTCGTTGTCGGTGCTCATCACGGGTTGACCAATGAGATGGTCGATTATATTTGTGACGTATTTGATGATTTCTTGTCACGATATTGGGATAAATAACCCGCTAAGTCTGAGCCGTAGCCCAAGAGTTTAGAAACAATTCAAAATAGCCAAACTTCATTTTTTTTCTATCAAAACCACCTTGGGACAGGTATTTAGCTAAATCTCCATGATCGTAAGCACCCTTGTGCTCGTTCATGCCCTCTCGGCTGACAATATTAAAAAAGGCCAAACACCGTAATAATTTATCGGCCCACGGACACGGAGTCGTAAGGATAAATACCCCCCCGGGTTTTAAAACTCTATATATTTCACGCAAAGCTTGGGGTAGTCGGTGCTGTTCTATGTGTTCAAAAACGGCAAGCATTGTTACGGCATCAAAACTACTATTGTCGAAGGGCAAAGTGGATTCGTTTTCCACGTCAAATTTTATCAGGGTGAGATTTTGAGTTTGGAATGAGGTATCTACCGATGGATCAATACCAAACTTTTCTTGAAAATGAGTATTCATAAGAAATAATGGAGTAATGCCGCAGCCTATATCCAAGATTTTTCCACGATTGGCGGTTGTTTGCCCAATGAGCATATTTGCCGTTGCCATACGTTTTTTTGAAAGCAATTTTTCCAGCAATCCGTATCCGGGGGTTATATTTTTGAATGATTTAAGATGATTCATTGCGAGACCCAATGGCTTATGGTAGCATCTTTATTATATTATGACAAAATTTTCGATTATTATTCCTTGTTTCAATGAGAAGAACACCATCGTAGAAATTATTAAGCAGGTCCAAAAAGTATCATTATTGAACATTGAGAAAGAGATTATTGTGGTTGATGACGGATCAACAGACGGAACACGCGAACTCGTGGCAAAATTACCGGGGATTAAGTATTTTTTTCACGACAAGAATCTAGGGAAAGGTGGCGCTGTGAAAACTGGTTTTCGAGAAGCGACCGGAGAAATTGTTATCATTCAGGATGCGGATCTAGAATATGATCCAAATGAATATAGCGCCATGATCGCTCCAATCCTTAATGGTGATAGTGAAATCGTATTGGGAGTGAGGATTTTTCCTAATCATGATCTTCGTCGGAGAAAATCAAATTATTGGCTAGCCTGGTTGGGCAATCACTGTATTACCTGGCTGACTAATATCTTGTATGGCAATTGGGCCGGCGAGTACGAAGGGGGTTATAAAGCATTTACAAAAAAGCTCATTGATTGCGTGTCCGTTAAAACAAATGATTTTGATTTTGATAATGAATTGATTTGCAAGATTCTAAAATTAGGGCATAAAACGGCGGACGTCCCGATTCATTATCATCCTCGTGGATATTTGGAGGGCAAAAAGATAAATTATAAACACGGCGTCAAAATACTATGGACAATTCTGAAATATCGTTTTATTGATTAATAGTATATGGTCAATCTTCCACAAGAAAAATATAATTTCAAGATACTGTTTATTATCTGGTTATGCGTCATCGGTTTTGCCAGCATTCTGCCGATTCTTTGGATTCGACAC
>JBBTRD010000026.1:0-1204 GCA_038065335.1 Patescibacteria group bacterium
ACTGACGCCATTGCGAAGAGATGTAGGGGGCGACTTGGCTGACTTTGAGGGCGGTGGTGGCATTGCCGGTTCGAATAAAAAAATCTTCCCCTTTTTCAGTTTTTAAATAAACCGGGTGATGAGCTTGGTCAACTTGGATAAGACTGACGCTTTTATTATTAATGTAATGAAAAGAAAGTTTCACGTATTGACGAAATTCCGGGCCAATCATCGAGACAAACAAGTTATTAAAATGATTTTCAAAACCGTCGTGGTTTTGTTTCGCTAGAGAGGCGAGATCGGATTCAAGCCCAAAAACTTGGTGCCGGTCATCCACGCCAATCACGAGCTTCCCGCCCATCGAATTGAGAAAGGCGGCAATTGTCTTCATCACTCCCCGCTCAAGATCTTTGCTAACTTGATCGCGTTTTACGTCCCAACGCAAGGTCGTTTTAAATTCTAGTTGTTCGTGTTCGCCTTGACGAATTACCTCTTTAATATCTTGTTCCTCTTGAACCGATTTCGTAATCATCCACACGATCATGACAATCTGAATAGTCCCCAAACTCGCGAACTCCAACACCGTAAATGAGAGATAACGATGGATAAATAACCCCTGATACATTTCCGCCCAATCCGCCGATAGCGCTAAGAGCAGAAACAAGCCATAGGCCAAAACTTCCGCGATAACAAGATTCCGTATCACCAGTAATGACTTTTTCTTCTTAAAATCTTGCACCATGGTACCAGTGTAAGCTACTGCCTGTTTTTTTCAAGTAACCATCAATGGCGCTCCCCCCATCCCATTTTTCTCCCTGGTCCTCGACGGCGTCATCCTCCTCAAGAATAGCTCTGATAGATTAAACCAATAATCACAGGTAACCCTCGCTTGCCTCCAAAGCTTCGCTTTGGCGCTCGACCTATGATTATTGGAATCTATCAGGCCATCTCGCATCAGATGCCTTGTCTGCGGAGTGAGAAAAATGGGATGGGTGTCGCTCCTTTTTAAAAAAATAACCTGCACTTGAACTTAGCGAGGCCTTGATACTTTTCTCACAATCTGCACGATTGGATAGCCCGCCAGTAGGCGGACAGGCATTTCAGAGATTATCTTGAAATTTCTCTGGGTACCGCTCCGAGGATGTCGGGAACCCCGACGGTACCGTCGGGGCATGGCCCGACAGGAGTGGCTTCGGGCGGTCAGAGAAATGAGAGATAATTTCTA
>JBBTRD010000027.1:0-6988 GCA_038065335.1 Patescibacteria group bacterium
TTCATATATTTAGGCCTGCTATTTTTGAGCAAGAGAAATGAGATTATTAATTCGGTTATTCAGGTTGGAACCACCACCAATCCAGCTAATACTCCTCTCGTTAATACTCTCACGAACGGACTCACCTTTAATTTACTCTTCTTTTACATATTCGCGGCCGTGGTTATGGTCGGCGGCACGTGGGCAGCCACGAAAGTTACCAGCATGGCAGGAACCGGTTTTGACAAAGGTCTCGGCTGGGCGAAAGGCCTAGTGAAAAAAGTGCCATTGCCATATATTGGTAATTTACAGGGGGCAGAGAGCGCTTACGGCGCGCGCAAGGCGCAATTCCAACAAGAAGGCTTCAAAAATCCCTGGCTCAACAAAGTTTACGGTGGCAAAGAAGCTCAATCACGCGCCGACGCAAGAGCTAAAGATTTCTTCCGCGTAGGCGAAAGAAATGCGATTGAAAAACAAGAGGCCGTCGAAATCGCGACAAGTAAAGCCAAGATTCGAAACATGAATACTAACGATTTACGTACCAGAATGAGCACTGGCCCAAGAGTCCAGCAGCTAGCTGTGCGAGAGTTGCTTAAAGAACGCAATCAACTAACTGGTGCTGAAATTATTGAAACATACAGAATGCATGGTGGGGATCATACTGAAAACGGCAGAAAGTTTATTAGCACTGTCGATTACGGAAAGTTGTCTGGGACAGAACGGGAAAACATATTTAGGGAAAGCACGGATCCTCAAGTCCAACAGAAGATTGCGATTGTTATGGCAGAGAAGGGAAATATGGGACCAGATCCAGTTGGCTGGCTCGAACAAATGGCAACAAATCTGTATGCTCAAGGTTCTGAAAGAATAGAGTTCATCCAAAAAGCAGAAAAAGAAGACTTTATGGCAACTATTGAAGCAAAATCAAGACTTGCAACAGCTGGTGAAATTGAAATTAGAGACGGGGCGACAATTATAACCACTGTTCCGGACATTCTCAGGGCTCGAGTACAAAAAATGAAGGCCGACGCTTTGGCAGAAGTGGACAGGGATGCATGGGGAACGTTTGGTGCTCCACCCACAGACTTCTTTACAGAAGTGCAAGACAAAATTCGAGCTCTACAAGTCGCCCAGCCTCCAGTGGCGGGAGCTGCCGGCCCACCTCCAATTCCACCAAAACCAGGTGGAGGAGAAGTCTTCAAGGCCAATATTCTCAAAGAGGTCACTGACAACAGAAAGTTGCGTATTATTAACACAATTACCCCCTGATGAATATTTATAGCCCGTACGAAATCGATGTAGAAAAATTCTCTTCTGATCCTCGAGTGTGGGAGATTTTTGCCAACAAGTTTATGAACTCGCTAGATAATATCAAGAACTTAATGCTTCTAACTGCTCCCGGCTATTCGTGGATACTCGCCCAGACTTATGATTTTTCTGATCTTCAATCAGCTGATTTATCTAGAATTATACGCGATATCCTTTTTGGGGATTTATTTATAGGAGACATGGTTGTAACTATTTCCCAGAAATTAAATATAGACCTGCAAACTGCTCAACAAATGTCCTCTAAGATTATAAACGAGCTATTTGCTCCCGCCATTGAAGATATTAAAAAAATGCAGCGGGAAAAGTTTCCAGACCGAGTCGGACAAGGAGGCGCAAGCGCGACAAGACCCGCAATGCCCCAACCACCGGCACCACCCCAGATGAAAAACGGGCCACCAGTTAATCAGAGCAATATTATTAATCTTCGTCAAAATTCTAATTCCTAAATCCTAATTTCTAATTACTATCCTATGAGATTCCAACTACCCCAATTTATTGAGACGGAGATAAAGATTATCGGGCCATTCACCCTCAAACGGTTTCTACTACAGTAGATCTAAAAATTCTTCCACCGTTAAACCCGACTGCTTAACAATATCTCTTAGAGTTCCTTTCCGTAGATCTTTATTATGAACCGGAACAGTTATTCCGATATTGCCCTTAACATAAATCTTATGACTTCCTTTTTGCCTAATAAAAGAAAAGCCCGCTTTTTCCAAAACTTTTATTGTTTGTCTTGGTTTTAAAGCGGGTAACCTTGACACAATTTTTTTAGGCCTTTATCTGAACGGGGGCAACAATAACACCAGAGTAATTGGTAAGTATCTTGTCTTTTTTATTTTTCATTACCTCTATGTATAGACTGGCCGCTTCTTCAATGTTCGCCAGTGCTTCTTCAAAGGTATCTCCTTCAGAAACACAGCCGGGTAATGATGGAATTGTAACGGTATAACCACCGACTTCTTTATCGGGCTCAAAAATGGCAGTGTATTGGTAAATATTATGTTTTAAGGATTTCTTCATTATCGTTCTATTAAGATATATGTCCCATTATACTTCCTTGATGTGGTCTGTCAATGCATACTTTCACTTGTTCATACATCTCGTGGTTATTAGTGATTATTCTTGATATAATAAACAAATGGCAAGCCATAAGTTACTCCTAAAAAATGTGGACAAGAAAACATAAAAATCATGCGTTTTCAACTACCCCAATTTATTGAGACGGAGATAAAGATTATCGGGCCATTCACCCTCAAGCAATTTCTGTGGGTGGCGTCCGGCGTGGTGTTTCTGTTTTTGGATTTCAGTATCTTCACAGGCATTATTGCCATCGCCATCGCCATTCCGATTGTGGGGATTGCGGGAGCATTTGCGTTCTTGAAAATTGACGATATGCCCCTGATTAATTACTTCGCTAATATGCTTTCCTTCTCTTTCGGTAATAAAAAATACCTCTATCAAGACGAAACAAATCAAAATGATATACTGAATAAACAGAAATAGAATATGGCTACCCAATCCACCAAAGAACTCGTCTCTATCGCGGATATTAAAGACGGTATTGTCTTGCTTAAGAATGGCTCTTTGCGCGCGGTGATTGAAGTGGCGGCGGTTAATTTTGAATTGCGTTCCGAAGAAGAGCAGACGGGCATTCTCCAAAATTTTCAGCGTTTTTTGAACTCGGTTGATTTTCCGCTACAGATGTTGGTCAATTCGCGCCAACTGAATATGGACGAGTATCTCAAAACCGTTGACGCCATCGCTGAATCATCCACTAACGAACTTCTCAAAATCCAAGCCATTGAATACAGCAAGTTTGTCAAAGAATTGCTCGAGCTTTCCAATATTATGACCAAACATTTCTACGTCGTTTTGCCGTTTTATGTCTATGAAACACCGAGCAAGACTGGCCTCATTGAAAGCGTTAAGGGCATGTTTGGTTCAGCCCAGACGGTCCAACAAATTAAACCCGAACAATTAGAAACCTACCGGACTCAACTGATGCAACGAGCCGAATTAATTCTTGACGGCCTGATTGGTATCGGCTTAAAAGCTCGGCTGATGGAAGGTCAGGAGCTCAATAATCTTTATTACAGCCTGTATAACCCCGGCGAAAAAATGACCGTCGCCCCGCCCGACAAGCTGGCGACATAGTGAACAATGAGTAATGAACAGTGAACACCTCTAACCAAATGGCTGAAAATATTACCTCACAACCCCAGACCCTTCCCGAAACGCTCGCGCCGGCGGCGATGTCGGTGTCTTCGAATTATATCCAAATCGGACCGAAATTTGCCCGAACAATTTTTCTGGCCACCTATCCGCGCTATTTAAACACGAACTGGCTTTCACCGATTATCAATCTCGACCGCGCTTTTGATGCCTCCATTTTTGTCCACCCCAAGAGCACGGCCGATGTTTTAAAACAGCTCCGCGACCAACTTGCCCGCCTGCAAGCCCAAGCCATGGAAGAAGCTTCAAAGGGTAAAGTCCGCGACCCGATTCTGGAAACGGCCATGGGTGATATTGAGGCCCTGCGCGATACTCTTCAGCAGGGAACCGACAAATTCTTTGAACTCGGTGTTTACATCACGATTTACGAAAACAGTATTAAAGAACTCAACTACACCGAAGGTAAAATTAAAGGCCTCTTGGAATACCAGTTGATTTTTGCCAAACCAGCGACCTTTCGAATGATGGACGGTTTTAATTCGACCCTTCCGACTGACGACGATAAACTAAACGTTCACACTTCTCTTAACACCGAACCTTTATCCTCGCTTTTCCCGTTTATATCTTTCGATCTCACTTCCAATTCGGGTATTTTGTACGGCATTAACACCCATAATAACTCTCTGGTCTTGTTTGATCGATTTAAACTTGAGAACTACAACTCGGTTGTTTTTGGTAAATCTGGCGGCGGTAAAAGCTACACCATCAAGCTCGAAATTCTCCGCAGTCTCGTCTTTGGCACGCAAGTTTTAATTATTGACCCGGAAGACGAATACAAATATCTGGCCGATACGGTCGGTGGTTCGCCGGTTAAGATTTCTATCAATTCCGACCAGCATATCAATCCGTTTGATCTGCCCACTCCTAAAGAGGGGGAATTGGGCGCCGATATTTTTCGTTCCCACATTCTCGATCTTTCCGGTCTGATGAAGTTGGTCTTAGGCGAACTGACGCCCGAAGAATCCGCCATTCTCGACGAAGCCCTTATTCAAACCTATGCCATCAAGGACATCTCGCCCGAATCTGACTTCACCAAGCTACCACCGCCGGTCTTGGGTGATCTCCAAAGCATTCTGGAGGGTTTAACCGGCGCGGAATCGATGGCCACACGCCTCAAGAAATATACTTCCGGTACCTTCGCGGGATTCTTGAACCAACCGACCAATGTTCCCCTTGATAACGCAATGATTGTTTTTGGTATCCGCGATATGGAAGAAGAACTCCGTCCGATTGCCATGTATCTCATTTTAAATTTTATCTGGGTCAAGGTTCGCCGAGACATTAAACAACGCATTATACTTGTGGACGAAGCATGGGTATTGATGAAGTACGAGGTTGGCGCGAACTTTTTGTCCAACATCGCCAAGCGTTGTCGTAAATATTTCACGGGCCTGACCACTATTTCTCAAGACATTCCCGATTTCCTCGCCAGCCCCCAAGGCAAAACAATTCTCACTAATTCCTCGATTCAAATTCTAATGAAGCAGTCGCCAGCGGCCATTGATATTGTCCAGCAAACATTCAATCTGACCGACGCCGAAAAATTCTATATCTTGGAAGCTCGGGTCGGTTTTGGTTTATTCTTCCTCGGCCAAAACCACATCGGTATCCGCATTGTCGCTTCCTACGCCGAAGACCAAATCATCACCTCCGACCCCCGCCAGATTCTTGAAATCGAAAAAGCCAAAGAAGAATGGGCGCAGATACAGAAGTGACCAACTATTAACAACCATGGGATTAGAATCGGAAGAAAAGAAAGCGCAAGAGAAACCAGCCAAATCTTGGACTACCGATCCAGAATCGGCTGAATTTAAGCTGTACGAAGCTCGAGCTAGAGGAGAGGATGTTATAAAACTAAATCTCGATCAAGAACGTCGAGCCTACCAAGACCAGCTCCAAGCTGAACAGGAACAAAATGAGTCAGAAGCGCCAGAGCCCAAAAAAATGGGGCTAATATTTTTTCTGGTCGCTTTATTTTTCTCGGTCATCGGCGATTTGATAGATTTTTTTACGGGTGGAACAATTGGCTGGCTCATCGGCTTAGCTATTGATGGTATTCTGGCCCTGATGTTCGGCATGTCCTCATCTGGGCGAAAACAATTCAAGAAAATGGCTATCGGTTTTGTGGGCGAGAGCATCCCTTTCGTGGCCATGCTACCTTTTAGAACAATCACAACAATCTGGTCATTTGTTAGTTCGCATAGTAAGATTATTAAGAAAATCGGGGATAAGGTTGAACATCAAATTCATAAGACTGGGCCGGCTCTTAACGTAATTGATAAAGTCGTTTAATTATGGCAAGTCAAAAACAACTCATTATTCTCATTGTCGTCGCTGTTTCACTGACCTCCTTTTTGGCGGGCTATTTGTTGACCCAACCGGCCCGACAAAACGCGGTTATTCAACAACAACGAGGGGCATTGATTGACCGTTTCAGTGGCCTCACCGATGGCTCTACACCCGCTCCATTACCTCCGGGATTGCTCCAAGCGACGACTGATACCGCCTTGGCCCCCACCAATGCCCCCAACAGTAATGCTGTCTTGTATTACCACTCTAGTAATGGTTACGTCTCTAAACTTGACCTTGAAACCCGATCTAATACTCTTATCTCCACCACCCAACTGGCCGGCCTAACCAATGCCGTTTGGTCGCCCAACAAAAATCGCGTCATTACGGTGTTTAGAAGTTCGGCGGGCCCGATTTATAAATATTTCGATTACACCAGTCATGAGAACGGTTTGTTGAGCACTAGCATCAAAGATGCCGTCTTCTCGCCCGATAGCCAGCATATCGCTCTAGTCCGTTCGGCGGGCGGAGATAGCGCGATTGAAATTACCGACTTCCATGGCAAAAATTCCAAAACAATTTTAAAAACTCGCCTTAATAATATTAAGTTATCTTGGCCAAATAATAACTATCTCTCATTTATTGCCGCTGACGCCGACTCTGGCACCCAAAGCCTCTACACCGTATCCGAAAATGGCGATCTGCATCAACTTATAAGCGGAGAAAACAATCTCGCGGTCCGTTGGTCGCCCGACGGAACTAAGTTTTTATCTTCAGTCCAAAAAGACGAAGGGGTGCTGCTGCAAGTTTTCGATGTCGCCTCCCAACAATCCCAAGACCTACCATTCCAAACCAGCGCCACAAATTGCGCCTGGACACTAAACCAACGTTCAACTATCTGTACTGTCGAAACTCAAGGTGAGACTTCCGTCAACCAAATCGCTTTCCCCGAACTTACAACAAAAGTATTATTCTCCAATCTCATTATCTCCCCCAAAGAAGTCTTCCTGTCCCACCTCGAAGATTTCCTCATCATCACCAGCACCGGCGACCAAAGCATCTGGGCCCTCAAACTCGCTCCGTAATTAGGGTTTTCTCACTGCTTCCTCTTGGGCTAGTTCTAAAAATAATCTCTCATTTCTCTGACCAGCCGAAG
>JBBTRD010000028.1:0-17766 GCA_038065335.1 Patescibacteria group bacterium
AAAACAAGTTCAATAAAAAAATTCTCCAATCGATTCGCGGCCTGACTCCAGAAATACGAGAGATAAAATACTCTATCGGCAAGCCCAAGGTGGAATTCGCGCGACAAGATATCTCCCGAATTATTCTTGAAAAAGAATTAGAAGAGAAGACAAACATTATCCCCGCCGATACTGACGTTGATCATCTCACCAATCTCAACAAACGTTACTCTTTTGACGCGTTCGTCTCTGGTTCAAGCAACGACATGGCCCATGCGGCCTGTCTGGCGGTTACCAAAAGTTTGGGTAAGATTTATAATCCGCTGTTTATTTATGGAAATGTTGGTTTGGGTAAAACCCACTTGATTCAAGCGGTGGGGAATAGGGTGGCCGAAAATAAAGACCGGAAAGTTTTATATCTTCAAGCCGAACGTTTTGCGGCCCAAATTGTCGAAGCCATCATGAATCGAACGATCGAAGAACTTAAGGGTCAATACGCGAAACTTGACCTCCTTATTCTCGACGATGTTCAGTTTATTGCCGGCAAAGTAAAGGCCCAAGAAATTGTTTTTTCAACATTTAACGAGCTCTACGGGAAAAACAAACAGATTGTTTTGTCGTCGGATCGACCACCAGCCGCCATTCCCACTCTTGAGGAGCGCCTGCGATCCCGTTTTGAAGGCGGAATGATTGCCGATGTTGGGGTGCCCGACATGGAAACCCGCTTGGCCATCTTGAAACAAAAACTAATTGGCAAAAATGTTGAATTAGGAGAAGAAACGCTTTCATATATTGCCATTCACATGCAAAAAAATATCCGCGAACTAGAGGGGGCTCTTAATCGAGTGGTGGCTTTTACCCAGATTTACAACAAGGCCCCGGATATTAAAGAGGTTAAAAACATTCTTAACACCTACTTGAGCACACCCTACCGAAAGACTTCGCCTCAAGTAATTTTAAAAGCGGTCGCCGATTTTTATAACATTTCTGCCGCCGATCTCGTAAAAAGAAGTCGTAAAAAAGAGGTTGTCCGGCCCAGACAAGTGGCTATGTTTTTGTTGCGCGACGAAACAAAACTTTCCTTCCCTGAAATAGGCCAAAAACTTGGAGGAAGAGACCACTCGACAGTTATTCATGCTTGTGAAAAAATAAGAACGGAAGCAGCGATCGACGAGCCCCTTAAACAGGAGCTAACCCTTATCAAAGAGCGTGTGTATAACTCTTTTGATAAGTAGGGGATAATCTAGGGATAAAGGTTGATATAAAATGTCTTTGGATAAAATGTCGCCAGACTATCCATTAATCACCCTCCAACTATCCACAGTGTTTATAAATAAAAATTTATTCATAAACACTGGTTTAATACTAGTTTTTAATGATCCACTAAACCCTTATTCACTTATCCACTCCCTTAAGAATAATAATAAAAATATAAACCAATAATATTTATTAATTATGAAACTTGTTGTTAATCAAAAAAATCTTAAAAGAGCCGTTAGTCTGGTAGAAAAAGTAGTTTCCAAAAACACCACTCTTCCAATTCTTGGAAATATTTTACTTAAAACCGAAAATGGTCGCTTGCGCTTGTCGGCCACAAATTTAGAATTAGGAATCAACACCTTGGTTGGAGTAAAAATAGAAGAAGTGGGGGAGATTGCCATTCCGGCCAGAATATTTTCCGACTTTATAAACACCATTCAAGACGAGAAGGTTACCCTTGTGACCAAAAACAACACGTTAACCATCAACGCGGAACATTACAAAACAAGTATTTTAGGATTTGATCCAAAAGATTTTCCTATTATTCCAAAAATAAAGTCTGAACCAATTGTTTCTGTCCCAGCCAATATGTTTAAGGGGGCCCTTGTAAGAGTGGTAGATTCAATGGCCATCTCCGAAACTCGACCCGAGCTCGCGGGTATCCTTGTTCAAGTAAAGGAAAATCAATGCGTTCTTGTTTCGACGGATATCTTTCGGCTCACCGAAGTAACTCTTTCTGTTTCTGCCTCCGTTTCAAACGCAATAATTATTCCCCGAAACACCGTAACAGAACTTGTGCGAATGTGTAATGATCTTGAGGGTAATATTCAAATTAAATATAGTGATAATCAGGTAGCTTTTGTGGCCGAAGACATAGAGCTTGTTTCTCGAGTGGTCGACGGCACCTATCCGCCATACAAAAACGTTATTCCTGAAAAGTTTATCTCTCGGGCCTTAATTAAACGGAATGAGCTCGAAAACAATATTCGACTGGCCGGTTTGTTTGCTTCCAGTATTTCAGACGTGAAGATTTCTTGTGTTGAAAACAAACTAATAATTACCGCGCGAAATAGTGATAAAGGTGAAATTGAGACCAACGTGCCTATTGTTCTCAAAAACGAACCCTTTGAAGTGTCGCTAAATTATAGATATATTCTTGATGGTCTCAAAAACATGCCCGGCAACGAGGTAGTCATTGAATTTACTGGAGCGGGAAGCCCGCTAGTGATGCGCCCCAGCGACGATAAATCTTTTGTTTATCTCATTATGCCTCTTCGAAACTAGGGGTATTATTAAAACAACCCCATGTTCCGAAACATTCAAGATCGCTTCGCGCGAAGACTCGAAAACATGAAAGCAAAAACTCAGGCCCAGACCGAGCTTGAAAAGAATATTCGGTCTTTTTTAATCCGAGAATTCGGCCCCATCGGAGAGTCTTTGGGTTTTAATGTTTTTCAAGAAAACAAAAAAATTCACCTTCGAATGCAGAATAAGACGGCGGCCAATGAGGTTGTTTTGCGAAGCGGCAAGCTTAGAGAACTGCTTCGCGACGCTTATGACAATAAAGTTGAAATCATTAATATTGACTAGGGTTGTGGGGTTGAGGTGGGGGACAGACTATTTTCATATGGCGGTTCGCCATAAGTCTGAAGAACAGGCCAATCCCAATTTATAAATTGAGGATCATTTCCAGGATTTGATGGCATGGGGCTGAGGGGGTCGTTTCGGTCAACATAATAAAGAATTTCGTGGTATTGGGTCGGTCCGCCATCTGGTGGCGTGTAAGTATTATTGCCATTGAGCATGATTTTTGAAGAAGTTACTGGTTCGGGTTGGGGAAATGATTCGTGAGGAAAGGTGGCGAGGGCTTGGGCCATGAATTCATGCCACATTGGTCCCGCGGCGCTGATACCAGCTCCAGCCGCCGTCATTGACTGGTTGTTGTTGTTACCGGTCCAGACGACCGTGGCGACGGAAGGACTGAAACCCACCACCCAGCCATCTCGGTTATCTTGGGTGGTTCCCGTTTTTGCCCCAACCTCGTAGCCGGGGAAATAAAGAGAGTTGTTATAACCAAACACCGCCGCTCGGGCCGAGTTGTCCGAAAGGATATTATTCATAAGTCTGGCTGTTTGAGCGTCTAAAGCACGCTGGGGCTGATTCTGGGCCTCTTCAAGAACGTTTCCATTGGCGTCCTCAACTCGCTGAATGATGCGCCACGGGTTACGAATGCCATCATTGGCAAAGACACTATAGGCCGACACAAGATCAATAGGATGAACTTCGGCGCCACCAAGAACAAGGGACAATCCGTATCGCTCCGGTTGAGTTAAGGTCGTGATACCCATTTGTTGGGCCAGACTGATAGTTTCAGGAATACCGGCCAGGTAGAGGGTTTTCACGGAAGGAATATTAAGCGATTGATCAAGGGCTTGGCGGAGGGTGACCGGTCCGCGGAAAATACCGTCATAATTTCGAGGATGGTAGCAAGCGAGACCATACTGATCGACCAGTTGGTTTCCATCCGGTGAACAAGAGGGATTGAATTCGGTTTTAAAATCAAAGATGGTGGTTGAATCAGGATACCCTTTTTGAAAAGCCACCGCGTAAGCAAAGGGTTTAAACGAGGAGCCGGGTTGGCGACCGGGACCATCGATTGTCACGTTGAAATTTCCTTGATTGGCGATATCAAAATAGTTTACTGAACCGACAAGGGCCAAGACATCGCCGTTTTTGGGACTGACCGCGACTAGGGCCGCGTTGGAAGCTTTGTATTTAGTTTTGTTGATAGTCGCGTATTTAGTAACCGCCGCTTCGGCGTAGTCTTGGAGGGCGGCATCGAGAGTGGTAATAACATTGAAACCACCGCTTTCAATAGCGCTCTCGCCATATTTGTTGGCTAGATAGTCTTTAACCATAATTACAAAGTGGGGAGCGGTAATACTCTCGGTGCTCGAATGAAATACTGGTTTTTCAGCGACAGCCTGTTTGTAATCGGTTTCAGAGATAAAGCCGAGTTTTTTCATGTTGGTGAGGATACTGTTTTTACGAATAATCAAACCATCAACATGGTTGCCATAGGGGGAATAATAACTGGGGGCTTGGGGCAAAGCAGATAGAGTAGCGGCCTCGTTTAGGTTTAGCTGTGATGCGTTTTTATTAAAGAAAGCTTTTGCGGCCGCTTCAATGCCGTATGTATTTGAGCCGTAAGGAATCTGGTTTAAATACATCCAAAAAATTTGGTCTTTTGAAAACTTGCGTTCAAGTTCAATCGACAAAACCAGTTCCCGAACCTTTCGCAGGGCTGTTTTCTCGTTTCCAAGAAGAGTTTGTTTGACTAGTTGTTGGGTAATTGTCGAACCGCCCTGTGAAAGACCAAAGGTTTTGATATCACTAAGAAATGATCGAAGAATTCCTTTTAGATCGAAACCGCCGTGGGAGTAGAAACCACTGTCTTCGGCCGCGAGAGTGGCATTCTTTAGGTTGGTCGGGATTTGTTCCCATGGGACAATCGTTCTTTTTTCTTCGCCGTGAATATCATAAAGAAGAACTTGGCCCGTGCGATCGTATATTTTAGTGGATTCACTGACCTTGCGGTCGGCGATAGAGTTAGGGTCGGGAAGGGTGCGTTGAACATAAATTAAGAGACCAAAAAACAAAATAGCACTAATAACAATAATCCAGAGCGCAAACATTCCGATTTGTTTGAGACTCGGTTTTTTAAGTTTTGAACCTCTAAACACTCGGCCCACGAAAGATGGCATAATTGGCATCATGCCACAAAAAACCCATATTTACAACGGCCGTATTTAAAGATATGATGGAATAATTATGTTTGGAAACCTAAAACAAAAACTTGTTACTGATGAAACACTGATTGGTTTAGCCCTGGAACGACGGCTTGAAATTGCCGGCGTGTTTCCCGACAAAGAGGAGGCGATTAGTCTTTTAAAATCAAAATCCCTTCGAGTATATCTCGGGATTGATCCCACCGGACCAGATATTCATCTTGGTCACACAATTCCACTTTTATTTCTTAAACAACTGTGGCTACTCGGCCATGCACCCGTGATTGTGATTGGCGATTTTACGGCGCGGATTGGCGATCCCACCGGCAAAGATTCGGCCCGAAAACCGTTATCGCCGGACCAGATCAACGAGAACGCTAAAGATTATTTGGAGCAGATTTATACCATTTTACCTAAGGGCTCTTTTGAGATTTGTCATAATGGCGACTGGCTCGACAAATTGACGTTTAAAGATGTTGTTCAACTGGCGAGCCACGTGACCGTCCAGCAAATGATTCAAAGGGACATGTTTCAAGAACGACTTAAAAACGAAAGACCCGTTGGTCTGCACGAGTTTTTGTATCCACTGATGCAGGGCTACGATTCGGTGGCGATGGAGATCGATGGTGAGGTCGGTGGCAATGATCAAGTTTTCAATATGCTCGTTGGGCGGGATTTAGAAAAAAAGTTGCTCGGAAAAGACAAGCTCGTTTTTGCCACTCGACTTTTAGTAAACTCTGGTTCAGGTAAAAAAATGAGTAAATCGGAAGGAGAACTTATCGCCTTATCAGATAGTCCCCAAGAAATGAGAAGAAAAGTTTTGATGACCGACGACTCCATGATAAAAACGGTTTTCCAACTTTGCACCGAAAAGCCTCAAGACTGGATCGATGGTAAACAAAAAGAAATGGAATCTGGCCGAAACCCCAAAGAATGGAAAGAAGAATTGTCTGATGAAATCGTAAAAATGTATCACGGTGAAGAGGGTGTTTCAAAATCTCGGGAACCAGTTGTTTCCGATGGTGCGGGAACTTCCGTGGTGAGTTACATCTCTGGTTGGCTTAGCATCTCAAAATCAGAGGTTAAAAAACTTCTTGAGCAAGGAGCTGTTGAAGTAAATGGCCGGTTAGAAAAAAGCTGGGAATACAACATGAAAATTGGTGACGAGGTCAAGGTTGGCAAAGGGAAAGTTTCCAAAGTGTCTTAATTATAAAATCGGCCCCGCCTTGGCGGGGTCGATTTTATCTTAGTGACTATTTGAAACCTAGATTTATCTCTGGATCTTCATCGTCTACTTCATCATCTTCATCGTCTAGGTCGTCTTCATCTGCATCCGGCGTATCCGGGTCTTCCTCGCTGTCTGGGTCTTTCTTTTTTTTCTTTTTAACACCATCTTCTGGGTCTGTATCCGGATCAACCTCATCGTCGAGAATCAATCTTTTGTCTGTGGCTGGTTCAGTGGTTAAACACTGGTACATCATAATGACTCAAAAATGTCCTCTTTATGGTGGTTGATTTCGATAAGGAACCCAGCCATTCATAAACAGAACCGTTATTTATATAAGTATTGTAGTATGAGCAGAACAAATTGCAATAGCCAAGGCATCGGCGGCGTCGTCAGGTTTAATTGGTTCTTTAATACTTAACAACACTTGAACCATGCGTTGAACTTGATCCTTGCCGGCGCGACCGTAAGCGCTGATGTTTTGCTTTACTTGAAGCGGAGTAAATTCGTGTACAGGCAGACCGTGTTTGGCGAGAGTGAGCATAATCACGCCCCGCATCTCGCTGACGGCCATAACCGTCTTTTGGTTTTTAAAAAAGAACAACTTTTCAACGCCGGCCACATCGGGCTTGTATTTTTTAATCAAGGCCGATAGCTTCTTTTCGGTTTCTTTAAAATCAAATAGCTTGTCTTTTCCAGTATTGGAAATAATCCCGTAAGCGACACAGGTCATTTTATTTCTTTCGCCCCGAATGACACCGTAACCAATTCTCGTTGTGCCCGGATCGATACCTAATGAAATCATTGCTGGTTTAGTTAGGGGCCTAGTCTTAGCCCCAGTAGCGGAGGGGGACCCTTTGGGGGAACCGACGGGACTGGTTCCCTGGGTCTGGGGCAAAGGCTAGGCCCCTAACTAAGATTACTAGCAACATCATCGACGTCGTCCTGATCGTCTAGGACTTCAAAAAGGGTGTCTAGATGAGCGTGTTCTTCGGGCGTGATAGTGACGGGCGTGTTAAACATCCAGTCAATACTTCTTTGAGGAACCATTTTGGCGTGGTGGTTAATTAAAATCTTTTTAATTTCAGAAATAGTGCGATTAGAGTTGTCCGTAACAGCTTTGATTCTCAAAGCGACACCACCGGGCCCGATAGCTTCGACGACGACTTCCTGAAGTTGGATGGCTGATTTGTCGGAAACTTTTTTGATGGCCCGATCAATGTTTTCTTTAGGCATGTTTTCGGCCCGGGCTTGTTCAATCGCGTTCGCCAGAGCGGTGTTTATCCTTGGGTCGCTACCACCGCGGGCGGCGAGAGTAATGTTTTTAGAAAGCTTAGAAAACACCTGACCCCGTTTTTGGTCCGTGGCGCCCTTTTTTCTCTTAATAGTTGACCACTTAGAGTGTCCGCTCATGTGATAGTAACTAGGATTTAGAAATTCATAAATCCAGACCCGCATTCTTGGGTGGATTTATTTTGATGTGTTTGTAGCCAAAGGGAGTTAAAACCCGACCCTTGGAAGTGCGGGCGAGGAGGCCGAGTTGCATGAGATAGGGCTCGTAAACATCCTCGACGGTGGCCTCCTCCTCGGAGATGGCGGCGGCGATAGTCTTGAGACCAACAGGCCCGCCAGCAAACTTTTCAGCGATAGTCAGAAGTATCTTCCGGTCGGTGTCCTCGAGACCCTTGTCGTCGACCTCAAGCATCTTTAGACACTCTCTCGCGAGGACTAGAGTAACGATAGTAGTGTTGTTCATTTGAGTAAAATCTCGGACTCGTTTCAAGAGACGATTGGCCACGCGCGGGGTGTAGCGAGAGGCAACGGCAATCGTTTGAATAGCGTCGGGTTCAGCCTGAATGCCGAGCAATTGAGCCGAGCGGGCGATGATTTTAGATATTTCGGCTTCATTATAGAAATCTAGGCGGAAACTAACCCCGAAGCGTGAACGAAACGGCGCTGACAAAAGTGATATTTTGGTGGTGGCGGCGATTAAGGTGAATCTGGGCAAACCAATTTGAAGAGTTTTGGCGCTATTACCCTTGCCAATAATGATATCAAGATTGAAGTTCTCCATGGCCGGATAGATGACCTCCTCGACGCTTTTGTTTAAGCGATGAACCTCATCAATAAACAAGACATCACCGTCTTGCAGGCCAGTCAGGATTGATCCGACGTCGCCAGCTTTTTCTAGAGCGGTGCCCGAGGTGATTTTAATGGAAGCGCCCAATTCTTTGGCGATGAGATAGGCGAGCGTGGTCTTACCGAGGCCGGACGGGCCATGAAGCAGAAGGTGCTCAATCGGTTCATTGCGCTTTTGGGCTGCGCCAATCATAACTTTCAGGTTGGCCTTTATCTTTTCTTGGCCAATATACTCGTCAAAAGTCTTGGGCCGAAGGGCTTGGTCGAGCAACTGGTCGTCTAGGACGACGGCAGGAGTTGTGATTGGGGGCTTGACATTCATGATTATTTAGATTAAAATATAACAGAGAAGGACCTTTTTAATCTGTAGGCAATTGGACCCCTCCTTAAACGTTGTGATCCAATCGGGGTATTATCATGACGGGCGACTCGGCCTCGGCTGAGTCTACCCTCTGACCTATCCTGTCCTATTTTCTTATGAAAACAGGTATTTGCCTACAGATTAAAAAGGTTCTTTTAATTTGCTGGGCGCACCGCTCGGCCTTTGGCCAACAAGCGGGCTCTTGCTCAATCTTTGCGTTGCAAGCTCTAGTCCTCCCTCACCATACCTCTAGTATGGCTCGGTTCGGTCTTCGCTTGCGCCTTAATCTTGAGCAAGCCAGCAAATTAATTCCAACAATCATTACGTATCGCAGAAGTACTTTTAAAAACCCAGTAGCGGAGGGGGACCCTCTGGGGGAACCGCCGGCCTGCCTGCCGGCAGGCAGGGACTGGTTCCTTGGGTCTGGGTTTAAAAGTACTTCTGCGATAGGACTATCCCAAGATTCTTTCAATTTCGTCAAAGGACGTTACACCTTCAAGCAATTTCAAATAGGCATCTTGTCTCATGGTAATCATTCCTTGCTGGACCGCTAATTCTGTCACACTGGCCATTGAGGGATTCGACATAATCAATTTTTCCATTTCAGGCGTAACATGAAAGGCTTCATAAACACCGATCCGCCCTTTGTAACCGGTGTTATTACACTTGTCACAGCCGACTGGTTCATAAACTTCCAACAAAGTCTTTATTTTATCAGCCAGAGGCTGACCCGCCTCTGGCGGGAATTTCTCGGCAATCGGTTTAAGGTCGGTTTTGATTTTTTCTAATCGGCCAACAGCCAGTGGTTTTTTGGCTCGACAGTTTTCGCATAAACGACGTAGCAGGCGTTGGGCCATGGCCAGCCGAATAGCGGGAGCAATAATTTGGGGCTGAACCTTGAGGTCGATCAGTCGGGGGATTGTACCGGCCGCATCGTTGGTATGAATGGTTGAGAGAACTAGGTGGCCTGTCAGGGCGGCGTTTAAAGCAATTTCAGCGGTCTCATTATCTCGAATTTCACCGACGAGAATTATGTCCGGATCTTGACGAACGATTGACCGCAGACCATCGGCGAAGCCGTAGCCGCGGGTTGGATCAACTTGGGTTTGAGAAATGCCGGTAATATGATATTCAATCGGGTCTTCGATGGTGATTATTTTCGATTCGGATGAGTTGAGATAATTAACAAAAGCATACAGGGTTGTGGTTTTGCCGGAACCAGTCGGCCCGGTGGTCAGAATGGCGCCCGTTGGTTTGGCCAGCTGTTCCTTCATCATCTCCAAAAAATCAGGACGCATCCCCAAATCCTCAAGCTTGCCTTTAATACTGCGGGGGTCCAAAAGACGCATCACAATTGTTTCGCCAAATTCGCTGGGCAGAATTGAGACACGGACTTCAATGTCAATTCCACCCTCTCGAATCGTAAATCGGCCATCTTGAGGCGCGCGTTGAATGTTGAGTTTAAGATGAGAAAGAATCTTAATGCGGTTGACGATTTTTTCGTAGGACTCTTTTTCGATGGTCGTCACGTCTTTCAAGACGCCGTCCAAACGATAGCGGAGACGGGCGTTCTCGTGGGTGGGTTCAAAATGAATATCCGAAGCCCCAATCTTCAAAGCGCCGGCCAAAAGAATTTCTAAAAGCTTGGTCACCGAGACGCTGGCCACTTGTTGTTGGAGGTCTTTCACTGACCCAATCTTTTTTTGAAGTTCAGCCAGATCTTCCTCCTTAATATCAATTGAGCCGACCTCAAAAGTGTCAACGCGCTTTAAGTTTATATATCTTTGCCAGGCGTGGGCGAGGCCGGCCGGCGAGGTCATAATGACCTGAATCGTAAACCCGCGGGTCTTCAGGGCGAGAATAGTTTCAAGGCCCTCAATTTTGGCGGGGTCAGTCGTGGCTACGGTCAGAGCGGTCCCAGTTTTAAGAATAATGGCAAAATTTCCGGCTCGAGCATCAGCTTCCGAAACAAGGCCAAGAGCGCCAGTATCAATGGGCGCGCTGGCTAAGTCCGAGAAAGGAACGCCAAGCTTCTGGGCCATCGTCCGAAAAGTATCAGTGCTCCCATGGGCTTGGATTTGTCCCAACTTTTTTTCCAACTCTTCTTCCCGTTTTGTTTGAGGTGTCGGCGGGTTTGCCATGAATATAATTATATCACCTTAGCTTGTTTCAGATATCACCAACTCTTTATCTGGCCATACCCTAACGGACTGAATGGCAAAGTAAATACTTTTTTGTGGACAACTGTCCCGCCGGTCTTTACACAGGGTGGAGGGTATGATAATATCATATTAAATAATCATATAATTATAAACATATGACCACATTATCAATACCTGTGTCGGGTGAACTTGCAGAATTTATTAACAGAATGATTAGGGAAGGGAAGGGGGCAAACAAAGCCGATGTTGTTCGACGTGCCTTGAGAGAGTATAGAGAAAACGAAGCGGTAGAAAATATACTTCAAGCAGAAAGAGAATTTGCGCAAGGTAAAGTTTTGCGGGGGGATTTACGCGAGCTTGTGAAGAAATTTAAGTAATATGATCCGTGTTCTTTACCCGCAAGTTTTTATGAAGAAGTTCAGTAAATTGGAGATTGAATTGCAAGAGGAAGCAATTCAAAAAATAGATTTATTCAAAGATAAGAAAAATCATAATATGTTGAAAGTCCATAAGCTTCATGGAAAGTTTTCTGGTTGTTTTGGTTTTTCAGTGAATTATAAATTTAGAATAGCATTCCGCTATGTTTCTAAAAATGAAGTTCTGTTTTTAGATATCGGCGACCACGATATTTGTAAATAGAAAAAGCAAGACAAAAAAATTTGACTTGTGGATAGCCGTCTGGTATCATTCTGGGGTCAGTCAGCTCGATAGTGAATAAGGTCCGCAAGAGCGGGCCCGTTTTTATAAAATAACCAACAACCGACAACTCACAACCAACAACACTGTAGAAATTCAGAAGTTGTAGGTCGTGGGTTGTTAGTCGTAAGTCTATGCCGTTTGACATGAAAGAGTTTGCCTCGGCGATGAAGCAGATTTCGGAAGAAAAAGGCATCTCGGCCGAGAGCGTGTTTGAAACAATTGAAGCGGCCATCGCCGTCGCCTATAAGCGCGAGTACGGCGAAAAAGGCCAAATCATTAAGGCGACCATGGATCCGGAAACGGGGGTTTTAGAAATGACTCAAACTCACTATGTCGTGGAAGGCGTTGACGAAGAGGGGAATATTACCGGGCCGTTGCCAACGAAGGTAATCGAAGAAAAATTAGATTTTCAAGATATGGAGGGGACTCGGCGCAGACGTCTCGGCGAAGAATTGGCGCCAGCTACCGGCGAAGTTAAAATTAAATTCAATCCTCAAAAGCATGTTCTCCTAGAAGAGGCGAAGAAGAAAAATAAAAAGGCGGTGGTAGGCGACGAAGTTATTACAAAACTTGAACCCAAGACCGATTTTGGCCGGATTGCCGCCCAAACCGCTAAACAGGTAATCATTCAACGTTTACGCGAAGCCGAACGGGGCGCGATTTTTAACGAATTCAAGGGCCGGGAGGGCGAAATTATCAGTGGCGTTGTTCAACGTCGGGAAGGCGCGCTAGTGTTTGTGGATTTAGGCAAAACCAACGGTTTGGTTCCGTCGGCGGAACAAATGTTTACGGACAACTATCGCCTCGGTCAACGTTATCGATTTGTCATTACTAAAGTCGAAGAAACCTCGCGCGGGCCGGTGGTGATTCTTTCTCGGGTCAACCCTAAACTCGTCGAGGGCCTTTTCCGCACCGAAGTGCCGGAAATAGACAGTGGGAGCGTGGAAGTCAAAGCCATTGCCCGAGAAGCCGGTTCTCGCACCAAAATCGCCGTCGCTTCGACCGAAGAGAGTATTGATCCCATCGGTTCGCTAGTTGGCCAAAAAGGCGTGCGGGTTCAAACGGTTATTAACGAAATCTCGGGCGAAAAAATTGACATTATTCTCTGGAGTGAAAAACCCGCCGATTTTATCGCTAACTCATTTTCGCCCGCCAAAGTTTTACAAGTCAAGATTGTCGATGAAGAACGCAAACACGCTCTGGTAGAAGTTTCCGATGATCAGTTTTCTTTGGCCATTGGCAAGAAGGGCCAAAACGTTCGTCTTGCGGCCAAGTTAAGCGGCTGGAAGATTGATGTTCGTTCGCCGAAAGAAGCCATCGTCTTTGATGAAGTCGCGGAAGACGCCCTTCTGCAACCAGAAGCACCAAGCACTAAATAACAAATCCCAAATAAATCCAAATGACTAAAATTTTAAAAATTCAGTCATTAGATATTGAAATTTATTTGGAGTTTGGGTTTTGTAATTTGTAATTTTTGCAGCAATGACCTCAACAAATAAAAAATTAGACGCCGATCATGTCGAATTAACCGTTGAGCTTGGTCGCGATGAGCTGGCCGAATCCGTTCGACTAACGGAAGACGCGCTCAATCAAGAAGTCGTGATCGATGGTTTTCGTCCCGGCAAAACCCCTCGGGAAAGAGTTCGTCAGCAGGTCGGCGAAGCCCGAGTGCTTGAATCCGCTCTCCAAACCGCGATTCAGCGAAGCCTTGCTCAAATTATCACCGAGCAGAAGCTTGATGTCGTTGAAACCACTGATCTGGCGGTCAAAGAAAATACTCCCGCCAAACTCATCTACAGTGTGAAGCTCCAGATTTTTCCGGAAGTGCAGCTCCCGGACTTGGCAAGCATTAAAGTCAGCCGTTGTAATGTCGTCGTTGAGCCCAAAGAAATTGACGAAGCTCTTGAAACCGTAAAAACATCTCGAGCAGTCTTGACAGGTACCGATGGATCGGCCGTAAAAGGCGATCGGCTTGAGATTGATTTTGAGGTGAAAGAAAACGGTATCTTGATTGATGGCGGCCAAAGCGAGAATCATCCGGTGGTGATTGGTAAAGAAAATTTTGTTCCGGGGTTCGAAAATCAGCTGGTTGGCTTGAAAAAAGGCGATCGGAAAGAGTTTTCCTTGATGGTGCCTAAAGATTTTGCCAACAAAACCGTGGCCGGCAAAAAACTTGATTTTGTCATAACGGTGAAGGATATTAAAAAAGTAACTCTACCCGAACTGACTGATGACTTTGCTAAAACATTGGGCAAGTTTGAAAATCTTGACCAACTTATGCTTAACATCCGAGATGGATTAACCGAAGAAAAGAAAGAAAAAGAAACTCAACGAGTTCGGCTTGAGATAATGGATGCTTTAATCAATAGGGCCACTTGCGTGGCTTCACCAGCAATGATTGAGGATCAACTCACGACTATGATGCAAAATTTTGACCAAGATCTTCATCGTCATGACCTGGAGTTAAGTTTATACCTCGCCAAGATTGGCAAGACCCAAGAAGATATCAAAAAAGAATGGCGGTCGGAAGCAGAGCGTCAAGTGAAAATGGCCCTTATTTTACACGCCTTGGCTCGCGAAAATAACATCGAAATAACTCGTGAAGAAACCGATCAAGCCCTTGAATCATTGGTTCAATCAACGATGTTGAGAAGCCCGGGAACAAACCCAAATTTTGACATGGAACGAATGCGCTCTTCGATTCAATCTCGGCTTTTAAGCGAGAAGACTCTCCAGTTTCTTGAAAAGACTTGCGTTGTCACCTTGTAGTTTCGGCCGTTCTAGGGTTAGAATGAATTATGTGGCAATCTCTTCGAATTTCTCATTTGATTTTACGTTTATCTCTGGCTGCTGTTTTTTTGTGGTTTGGAATAGATAAATTTTTTGATCCAGCTTACTGGTTTAACGCTTGGATACCCAATTTTGTTATAAATTTTAGTACCATTCTTCACGTCTCGACCAATTCGATCATTTACAGTATTGGCGTGATTGAGCTTTTGATAGGCATTAGTTTGGCTAGCAACATGTTCATCGATTTTTTTGCCATGATTGCCGTCGTGTTTTTAATTATTATTTCATTGTCTCACGGTTTTGGTGAGGTTCTTGTTCGTGACCTTGGAATTATTGGGGGGTTGCTCGCTCTGATTTTTTGGCCCAGTAGCAGAAGTCCAACCAATTGGCGCTGAAATAAATATGGCTTGTCAGGCGGTGAATTTTCGAGTAGTATTTCGCCGTATGCTGAAACATAAAGGCCATCGAAAATTCTACTATCTGGACAATGCTGCCGCGACCCCGATTGATCCTCGGGTTTTGAAATCGATGACTCTGGCTTATAAAAAATACGGCAATCCGTCTTCGTTTAATAATGCTGGTCGTTTGGCCCGCGAAGAAATGGAATCGGCTCGACTAACTATTGCTCGTTTTCTCGGGGCTCGGCCCGAGGAGATCGTGTTTACCTCATCCGGCTCTGAAGCGAATAACCTAGCCTTGCGGGGAGTATTGAACAATGAACAGAGAACAGTGCTTACCACGCCGATTGAGCATCCCTCGGTTTTGGAAACTCTCAAGCGTATCAAGGGCATCAAAGTAAAATACGTGCCAGTTGACAAAGAAGGCCTGGTTGAGCTAGATGCTTTTCAGAACATGCTCACTGCTCATTGTTCGTTAGTTTCTGTTATGTACGCCAACAACGAAATTGGCACAATTCAACCCATTCGCCAGATAAGTAAAACTATTAGAGATTTTAATCAAAAACTGGAAACTCATGAAAAATCACAAGTGATTTTTCATGTTGATGCCTGCCAGGCAGTAGGGTTTCTCAACATGAATGTCCAGCATCTTGGGGCTGATCTCGTTACTTTTAATGGCTCCAAAATATACGGTCCGCGGGGTGTCGGCGTTTTGTATGTCAGGCGTGGTACCAAACTTCGCTCGTTAATTTTGGGCGGTTCGCAAGAAAGAGGCCTTCGGGCGGGGACAGAGAATGTACCGGCTATTGTCGGTCTTGCCAAAGCCGTGGCATTGTTGAAAGAAGCAAGAATTAAGAAGCAAGAATTAAGAATAAAATTTATTCGTGATTACGCGATAAAGAAGCTTGAAGAAATTTCAGGCGTAATTTTAAATGGTCCGAGAAAAGATAAAAGACTGGTCAACAACATCAGTATTTGTGTTCCGAATCTTGAAAGCGAGAATCTGCTTCTGGAGCTCGACAAGTACAGTATTTCGGCTGGCAGTGGTTCGGCTTGCGCTTCTCATTCCGTTGAGCCATCCCATGTTCTCAAAGCGATTGGCGTGCCGGCCAAATATATCAATGGCGCTCTTCGTTTTTCTCTCGGTCGGGAAACAACAAAAAAAGATATTGACTATCTGGTCAAATCTTTGGTTAAAATTATTGCCGAACTCACCAAGCGCTACGCTCGTTTAAGATAAAAAAGAAACTCTTTGTTCTTGGCTTTCCCTAATGGTGCTGTATTCTAAAAATAGTTCGAACGCATTTCGCCGCCTGCGGCGGCGAGGAGCCAATCCAGCAAATCGCGGCTCCGTCGCGCCGATGACAATTTCAAGTTTTTCTTTGGCGGCATACAAATTACTTTTCTCTGCGTTTTGAAAAAAGTTTTCCTAATCGTACCGAAATTAACGCCGCAAGAATTGTTACCACTACCGCATATGAAATTTCTTCCAACAATGTTCCTTTACCACCGAAAAGTTTTTCAAAAATATGCCTTAGAGCTTCATCCCAAGCAAGAGCGGCGATTAAACCCAAAGCGGCAATTACTAAAGTTATGACTCTTTCAAAAACATCGGAATGAATATGATGAAGCTCATGCTTTTCCAAAAACTTTTCCATCTCAGAAATTTCAAATTTTTCTTTAGGAAGTTCCATATGAAAAATATTACCATAATTAGTGCATTATTACAAATGAAAAGGGGCCAACGCGAACGCTGGACCCCTTGTGATTGCACGACGACAACTCGTCAGGCGAGAAGCGTTTCCGCTCGCTCCCTCAGCGTGGACTCGATCTTCCCCTTGAAGAACGACGCCGCGAAAGGGAGATTGCCGGAGAGTTCCACTCCCGACGGATTCACGGTCAGCGTTCCGGAGACGGAGAATCCCATCGCCGAGAAACTGAACTTGCCCGTGTTGCCGTTCCACTCCTCGTGCAGATCGCTGATCTTGTCGGCGAACTGGGTTTTCACCTCGCCGAGGAGCGTCTTGACGCGCCTGAGTGCTTCGTCCTGCGTGAGGCGGTGCGAAACCGCCATGTTGAGCTTTGCCATTGTGGCCTCCTGTGAATGTACTGATTACCACGAATCCCTCGTGGCGGGGTATTGGATTTCTATTACTCCAATGCCATTAAGAATAGCATATATGGGCTTGAAAGTCAAGCCCAACAGAAAAAGCCTCTACTGTAAGGCTTTTTCTAGGTTTCAGTATTGGATTAAAAAATTTTCTCCCCCCAAAATTAAAATATGGTTCGAGCCGATGTTTTTCTCCGGGTTCTTTTGCGGTTTTCAGCGGTGCGGCTCCGCCGCACCGCTGACAATTTCAAGTTTTTCTTTGGCGGCAATCCAATTCAAGAATTCGCGAAGCGAATACCTAAAGAATAATCAATTTTTATAAAAATTACAATGATAATAAATATAGAAAAAATACGAGCCCAAAGCGGAATTAGATTCCACGATGGGCTCGATGATGGTTCGCGGGCGCGCACTTGTGTCGTCTCGCGGCTAGTGCCGTCGAGCTGTCCTGAAGTTGATGATGGAGCACACGGCCCAGACCAGAGCCATCGCGCCCCAAATCACAGCGTAGGTCGGCTTTCCGGCGGAGTAGAAGCCGTATGCCACGATTCCGATGAGCGGTGCGCCGACAGCCCCAACGATTCCGAGAGTCTTTGCCATTGTAACTACCCCCTCAAAGAGCTGTTCTCTGCGGCACTATTACCGCAGGGATTACCGGTTTTGCAGAATTCCGATAACGCTTTAATCGTAGCATATTATCTACTCTATGTCAAGCCCAAACAAAAAATCAGCATCTCTGCTGTTTCCTATCTCAAATCCTATGAATTCAATGATTAAAAATTTTTCTTTTCTTCTTTCCGCTAAAACATGGTTCGAGCCGATTGTTTTTCCGGGCTCTTTGGCGGTTTTGAAATC
>JBBTRD010000029.1:0-2944 GCA_038065335.1 Patescibacteria group bacterium
CACCAGAAAGGAAAAGTCAATGTCTTGATGCAAAGAACGTAAATTGCTATTATCATACAATCATGAGTAAAACCCATTCGGCCAAATATAAAAATGGCACCCAGCTACCTCTTTTCATCGAAAAAGATGAGGATGGTTTTTATGTTGTAGAGTGTCCGATTTTTGAGGGTTGCTGTAGTCAAGGGAAAACACTTGATGAGGCATTAAAGAATATCCGCGAAGTCATTGGGTTAATAATGGAAGAAAAAGCAAATAAGGAATTGTTACAAAATTATCACCCAAAAGAAATGAGTTTACATACTATTACATTGTAAACTATGCCTCACCTCCCCAGCCTTTCGGGTAAAGAAGTAGTTAGAGCACTTGGCAAGATAGGCTACCAAGAAATTCGTCAACGGGGTAGCCATATTCGCTTATCTTGTCCACATAAAAAATCTATTACCGTGCTTGACCATAAAATATTAGGTCGTGGCTTATTAAGAAAAATCTTACGGGACACCGAACTTTCAATTAAAGACTTCCAAAATCTTTTATAATAAGATTATTTATACTTTAACTATGTCAAACGAATTACCTAACGGAGACACTAGAAAAGAGGGGGATATCGATACTGATAACCCAGCGGACAGAAAAGAGCAATTTGAAGTTATAAGCTCTAATTTGGAAAGGTTTATGGCCGAGCAAGATGACCCCAAGTGGAGATTGTCTGTTTTGGGAGAGTTAGAACACGAGGCCAGAATAAGAAAGCCTGAATGGTTGAATTTACAAGAGATGCAAGGATATTATGATGCCTTGGAAAATCATGATATCAACGGATATATAGCCGGTCAGATACAAAGGATACAAAAATATTTTGAGGAATATGGACACTATTTCGGAGGGAAATTTCCACCCACGATAAAGTTTCTGACAGACTCTCTTCCCAATATACAAGATCATGTCGCCCTAGAAAGTGCCGCTTTTATTCTAGGTTCTTTTCATGGTGATCCCGTTGGTAGTGATGGTGTTTTTGCTTCTTTAGAAACAAGAATGCGTCGCTCCAAATTTCATAAACCTCTGTATGGAACAACTTTGATAGACCCCGAAAAATTCGAATTTGGCAGCCCGGCTATAGATAACCCATCCGTGTATGCGTTTTCACATTCAGAAGCGGCACTAAAAGAAGCAAGCGAGTTTTATAAATCTATGACCCATGGACGTCGTTCCGAGCGCGGGATAGCAACGCGTTGGCCGGAAGATTGGTGGAAGAGTGATAAGGTGTGGTGGAATCTTAAACCAAATAATTTAGATGAGTTGGGGCGATTACTTCAAAATCAGACAGTGGTTATGGATCTATCCGACCCCAATTTCGAGTGGGAAGGCCACAGAAAAATGTTGGAATTTTGTAAGTCCATGGGGATTTCTAATATTCTCACGGAAAAATCTCCAGATGTTATTTACGCTCATCATTTTATTAGAGATGTTTCTCGGTAATTTTAGCACTAACAATTTCTAGATTCCTATCAGGCGGACGATATGATCTAGGAGGGACTGGTCGTGCTCTTTTTCGGGGACGTAGGAGATCATGGCTTGGCGGATTTCCAAAGGATTGGTGTCCTCGAGCGGGACCCTGATTCTGGGCGCGTAGCCTTTTTTGAGCTCGATGCTCAACTCTTTCAGGTTGGGCTCGTAGTCAATCCAAAAGGATTTCATGTCGGCATAGTGATGACGTTGGTCGTCAATCGAGACGCCGGTGGCGTGAACTGTAATTTCGCTTTGGCGATGCGGTCGGGTCATGTTCAGATTAAGAACAAGGGCAGTCAAAAGAAGGACAGTTGTAAAAAGAAAATCATGGACAAAGTAGGCGACGAACCCGGCCGCGATTATTAATCCGATGGTGGTATATAAAATCCGGTCTCGACGATGAGGCGGGGAGAGGTGAGTGGGCCAACGGATATCCGATGCTTCGGTGGGCACTTCGGGTTCTCCTTTTTTCCTTAAATCAATAATTTGGGACATAGACCTATTATATACTTAATTATTATGCTTTCTAAGTCTACTTTTTCGTGTGGAGTTTATAAAGAAAACTGTCAGTATACCGACTAAGACTAAAATTAACACTGACGGAAACGTGGAATTGTATAATTGGGTTTGGTTCGTGTTCTCAACGACACTTCGTCGGATAAACCAGTACTCATCAATTATAAGCCCGGAGGCGATGGCGGTTAAGAACAGATAGATATAGTCGTATCTTTTGGGGCCAAAAAGCAATAATTTTGTGCTAATCAGAATTAAAAGTATTCCATAATCAAAATGGTGGATTTCCAAATGAAGAAGAATGGGGTTGGGATTATAGAAAACAACTAGCAGTCTGGTAAAAATAATCGTCCCCACTAGAATAGCAGAAAAAGCCAAGATGCGATGGTGTACCTCAAATCGCTCAACTTTTTTTAATGCCCCTTTTTCCATAACTGGTTATTTAGAATTTTAAACAAAAACAAACATTCCGACAATTATTAACCCGGACAACAAGTGCCACATGGAATGAGTATAACTGAAAATTCCATAGCGCTTTGTTTTAAAAAGAATATGATCGAATATTCTAAACGCGATAAGCAACACAAGAAACGTACAAACAATATACCAACGAAGAAATACAGAGTATGCGCGAATGATATTTTCTTGTTCTAAGAAGCTTGTTCATCTCGTTGGTATTTTTCCTAACAGCTTTTTGACATTAAGTTTGCCGAACCACTTTTTGCCGATTATTTTTTCTACTCGATTCTCGGTTCTCTTTCTGCCAAAAATAACAAACAATCCCACAAAGAAAAGCCAAGAACCCGGGGTAAAAGACGTCAAAAAGGCAAATATTCCCCACAGAATAAAAACAACAACCGCTATATCCCACAAATATCTGGTCAGACTTTTATAAAAATTATAATATTTCATTTTCAATTTTGGCGGT
>JBBTRD010000030.1:0-25467 GCA_038065335.1 Patescibacteria group bacterium
CCCCCTCACCCAGCGCCAAGCTTCAGGGGTAAAGCCTCGACTTTACATGGTCTCGGCCTGCGCGACTTCTCGCTGGGGATTAGGGTGTTGGTCGCTAGGTTTTGTGTTAGCATTCGATCGTGCAGATGCTCAATAAACCCAACAGCTTCGCTTATTTTGTCCATATTTTAGCCCAATTTTGAGCTATTGGCTCATGCCCCACTTTTGTGATATAACACAGAAGTAAGGTTTTGGTTCTTAAACAATCTCTTCTGGTTGGCTACCAGATGTACAGAAGGAGGTACCACATGGATTCAATTGTTGTTGTCGTTAGCAGAATCGACCAACTCTTGACCAACATCAAGAATGAGATGAGAAAACACGGAATCGAGCCGATGGGACATCATCTCACGGATGTGCCCAAAGAATTTCCTGGTTTCACAAGCACTGCACGAGGTCAGGTTGATGGACTCGAGCACCAAGTTCGGGTTCTACGCGACTTGATCATTGGTAGTAGGATCTAAACTATCATGAACATGGATCCTGTATGAAACCAGATTGACCTAGCCACCTAATCGCCAATAAGACAGGACAAGACCGCATCAAAGCGCCGGAGAATATTCCGGCGCTTCTTCTTTTTTTAAAAATTCTCTAAAAAGCTAAAAGGCAGGTTAGATTTTTCTCAATCTGCACAATTGGTTGCTAGCTCAACATTTTTGACGCTATTTCTCTGGGTGCCAGCCCGAAGATGTCGGGAACGGCCGAAGGCCGCATGGCCCGACAGGAGTGGCTTCGGCTGGCCAGAGAAATTAGGAAAAAATATTAGAGCTAGCCCAAGCGGAAGCCTGAGAAAAATCTAACCTGCCTTTTAGCTCGTCATCAGCTCTGCTTCTTTCTTTTTGACCAGTTCGTCGATTTTTTTATGGAGGTCATCGACGATTTTTTGGAGTTCGTCTTTGGCTTTGAAGGCTTCGTCTTCACGGGCGGTTTTATCTTTGACGGCGGTTTGGACTTTTTTGAGAATATCTTCGCGAGTTTGACGGATACGAACCCGAACTTCTTCAATCCGCTGATGAAGAATCTTGGTAAATTCTTTGCGTCGTTCTTCGCTTAATGGCGGAATGGTAAGCCGAATAGCATGGCCGTCATTGGCCGGATTCAAGCCCAATGAGCTCTCGCGGACGGCCTTTTCGATTAACGGCACCGCCGTAGCATCCCACGGCTGAATCACGATCACGCGCGGTTCCGGCGCACTAATACTGGCTAGTTCTTTCACGCGCGAACGCGCCCCCATGTATTCAACCTGAACATCTTCCACAAGCGCTGGGCTGGCTCGGCCAGTCCGGATTGAAGCCGCCTCGGTTTTGGCTACTTCCAACGCCAAATCAAAATCTTTTTTTCTTGACGCAATTAGTTCTTTATACATCCCGTTTGAAGTAGCCTCGCCGAGGTCCTACGGACTCGCGCTCTGAGCGCGAGCGAGACTTCGAACGGGATACATATTCATATCTTACAGATTTATCAAAGTATTTTCAAGGAGGGCGCGGTGATTGTATTGGGGCTGATTAATGTATTGGTGAAGCATTAGGAGCTGGGACAAAACATGGTGAGCGTTAGGGAGGACGGTGCGATTGATATAGGCCCAAGCCAGCCAATAATTTATTTGCTCTTGATAGGGCTGTTTTTCGAAAAGATTTTTGGCGAATAACATTCGTTCGGCGAGCGGACTTTTTAAAATCGCACTGAAGTCGGCCATGGCTTGTTTAATGTCTTTAATGTTTCCGCTTTCACTCGCCGTAATCGCCCAGCCAATCCGGCCTCGAGCTAAAGCTGTAATTAATTCTTGATCGGTTTTTGATAACTTAGTAATCATAAGCGCTTGGGCAATGATTTTATCATTGTGAGGCAAAAAGGAAATATGCTGACCGCGCGAACTAATTGTCGGCAGTAATTCTTGGAGCTGGCTCGTGATTAATACAAAAACCACTTTACCCGTCGGTTCTTCCAAAAGCTTCAAAAACGCATTTGATGCTTCGGGGGTGAGACGATGAGCGTCATCAATAATCACGAACTGGTACGGACCATAATACGGCCGAAAGGAAAGAAATGTTTTTAAATCACGGATATCTTCAATGTAAATTTTGGTTTCGTCTTCAGCGAAACGAGGTGCGATAATAAATAAATCAGGATCAGTAGAATCGAATTTTTCTCGGCTATTAATTTTCACAAACAAATCTTGCGCAAATAATTTCTTCCCAATCTGCTCGGGCCCCTGAAAAATATAGGCGTGCGACAACCCGCCCTGCTCAATCAGGTTCTCAAATGTCTTCTTTTGCTGCGTAAATCCGACTGTTTGCCAAGTCATGTTTCTTATTTAAACACTTTACTCGCTCCCAGCAAAGCCCCGACTCGACCGATAATCGCCTCGCTCCTGCGGCTCGGCGTCATCTCGACTCTCGGCCCCTCGCCGAGCGCCAAGCCTCGGGGCCTGCGAGACGTCTCGCTGGGACTTTGCTGGTCGCTCATCTTTGTATTAAATAAGCTCTGCCAACATGACTTCTCGCGGTATTCTCGCAGAAATTTTGGCTTGGCCTCCGCCAGCTGGCGGAGCAAAATTTCGAGGGATAGGGATCGCGCCCGCAGGAGGCGCGGAAACCGTGCCGCGAAAGTCATGTGGCAGAGCTAGTTATTGCAATAAAACTGATGCGATATTGCGAGCGGCGTCGGGTTTGGCGAAGGTTTTTATTTTGACAGCTACCGAGGCATAGTGGGTCGGCTCAAGGAGCTCCTGAATTTGATTAACGATAATATGAGGCGTGATATTGGCTTCTTCGATAACCACGGCGCCGTATTTTTGAAATTCAATAGCGTTATCAATTTGATCGCCCCGACTGGCGGCCGTGGAAAGAGGGATAATAATCGCGGGCTTACCGAGAGACGCTATCTCAAATAAATTTGACGCCCCGCCCCGAGAAATAATGATGTCGGCAACGGCATAGGCCAGACCCATGTCTTGAGGATTAAAAAAGGGATACAGCCGGTAGTTCGCGCTAATCGTGGGGCCATATGATTTCTCGCCTTCCTTGGTGTATTGATCAACGATGGATTTCACGCTCTCATACTGGGATTCACCGCACTGATGAATAATTTGAAAATTTTGAACCAGTGGAACCAACGCCTCAAGAATAGCCTCATTGATCCGTTTGGAACCCTGACTTCCGCCAACCACAAGAATCGTTTTTTTGTCCGCCCGAAAATTAAATTGTTGAAAAGCGGTGGCCTTATCACCCGTCAATAACTCGGATCGAACGGGATTACCAACGAGAATCGCCTTGCCAGCGGAGAAATATTTAGCCGTGGATTCAAATGAAGTAAATACTGTCGTCGCAAGCTTGCTGATAAATTTATTAGCCAATCCCGGAGTGGAATCGGATTCGTGAGTATAAACAGGGATCAAATATAATCTGGCAACCAGGGCGGGCATAACCGAAGTGTAACCGCCTTTTGTGAACATTATATCGGGCATATAGACCAACAAGATCCAGAGAGATTGAAAAAATCCAACAATTATCTGAAACGGGGTCAAGAGAGTTCGAAAACTAAAATAGCGACGGAGCCCGCTGGCCCAGATTCTTTTATATGGTAAACCGGCCGTCGCCACGGCACTAGCCAGAAATGGGCCGTCACCAAGAACCATAAGTTCAACGTTAGGGTCAGTCATCCGCAAAGCCGCCGCCACCGCCATAAGCGGGAAGACATGACCGCCCGTGCCTCCACCAACCAAAATAATTCGCTTAGACATATGCACTAAGTATATGAGGAAAGAAGGGCTAACGCAATCTAAACACCGCCAATCTTGTCGGGTTCAGGTTTAACTTGACCTTGGGGAACTTTTCGTTTTAAGTCTCTGAAAATACGAATTTGCATCAGTCCGCCGAAAATAGCGAAGACACCGCCCAGAACGAAGACAAGATTGAAGCCAAATCTTTGAGCCACAATTCCGCCCAAAGCGGCCGCGCCGGCGGCGGCCAGACCGACCGACATCGAGTCAAGCGTCCATTCAAAGCTTTCGTGCGTTTTATCCAAGTGCCTAGAAAATATGGCGTACCAAGGTGGCACGATAAAGGCAATCCCGACTCCATAAACAGCTTGAATGATATAAATATGGATTATTGAGTGGGCGAAAAGGTAAGCAAAGGGCACAATAGCAATAAGGGTACTACCAATAATCAGAGAGTAAAAATCATCGTACTCGCCATGATTTTTGTCCAGAATCTTTGAAAGGGGCAATTCCACGATAATTTTGCATAATTGGACAATCGCCGCGCCAAAACCGATGGCCTCGATGGTCCCGCCAGCAATTTGGCGAGTAATAAAAATCGCCACGACCGGCGCAAAGACGCTAAATCCGGCATTTACAAAAAAATCGGCCAGAACGAGAGTACGAATAACACGATTAATTTTCATCCCGTACGAAGTCGTAAAAACAAGTCAAACATTCTAGTGAGACTATCTATTACGAATATTATATTCAATGTTTAATTTTCAAACCCGTAAGGGCGACTTCGTACGGGATTCATTCCTTCTATAATTGGGGCAGACCCCAACCAGAAGCATTATCATCTCCGAGGGGAAGAATGTCTTGGGAAAATTTATGCAAAAGTTCGCGGACAGCCGAAGCGGTACTGTTTTGTGCCGATTCTTCCCGTGAATCGAGGGTCTTCAATTGTTCAAGCAATCGGGACCATTCCTTGGCGGCTAGACCAGCGATATGAGCCGTAGCCATGGAAGTACCAGAGGAAGTCGTGTAATAACCATTATTGGCGGTTGATTCGATATTTACGCCCGGTCCGACGAGTTCAAGATCGCCAAAGTCTCGACTGTATGAAGTCGAGGCTTCGTTATTGCCCCGAGTGCTCCAATCAGGCACAACCAGAAGATCGTCAACCGCGCCAACACTGATTATGTTTACGTTTGAAGCTGGATAATCCATGCTTCCTGTATAGGGACCATCATTGCCCGCCGCGCCGATTATCATCACGTCCTTACTGGTGGCGTATGAAATTGCGTCATTAATCAGCGAACTTTCCAAATCGGAACCGAGACTCAAAAGAATTATATTGGCGCCATTGTCAACACTATAACGAATTGCAGCCGCCACGTCATCAGAGAAACAAGTGCCGTCATTCATGCAAACTTTATAAATCATTAAATTCGCTTGGGGCGCGATACCATAAATCCCTTTATCCATTGGCCCGCCATCGCCGGCAATGACCCCGGCCACTGAAGTGCCGTGGCCATTTTTATCATCGCAACTATTTTTAACAAATGCATCTAACCCAGAAAAATCATCACAGGCGGTAATTTGGTTCTTTAAGTCGGGATGACTAATCAGCGCGCCGGTATCTAAAACGGCAACATTAACCGCATCTCCGCCGGAAGGCACCGTATTGTTAAGCGTGTCGCCATAGATAGCCTTAACCCCCCAGCCAATTTGAGTCATTGGTGTTTTAATAATGGGTTTTACGACTATTTTTTTAGCTATCGCTGTGGTAACTAGAATATTAAGTTTCTTAACCGGAGTAACTTCTACGCCAAAGATTTTGGCCCATTTTAATTGCCAGTCGGATAGATTGGCAGTGAATCCGGAATCAAAAACGTTTCGTACTTGAAACGATTTTTTCCAGAACTGCGAGGTGGATTTTACGAAATAACGACTATCGGTTCCCGCCGCTTGGACACTCGATGCCGTTACAAAAAACAAGATAAAGACTAGAAAAACTAAGGCTTTCTTTATATTCATAATTGTACTAGGAAGTATAGCATAAAGAGAGCAATAGGAGAAATCCACAGCTCAGTACATCAACATCGACATTCGCTTCGCGAAAAAGCCGAAGGCAGGTCGATGTTGTATTACTGGGCACAGGTCGCTAGGACATCAATTTGTCGACGCTGTCTCTTAGTTTATCGCCAAGGTCGCGGAGACGTTCCATGGCATAGAGAGATTGGATGAATTTAGATTTAAAGATAACTTTGACCAAATAGACCAAAACGAGAGCGCCGGCGAAAAACAAAATAACAAAGCCGATGTTATTTATAAAGGAGACCGCGCGATAACCCTTACCAAAGACGTAGCCAACCGAAAACGTGATTGCGACCCAGCCGAGACCGCCGATAAAATTATAAAGCGCAAATTTTTTAAAATTGTATTTAAACGAACCGGCCATAATCAACGTCGCAATCGTGAGAGACCAGGTTAATTTGGTGAAGATAATGGCCCGACCGCTGTAACGTTGAAAATAACGCTCCACGACCTCGATAACCTTTCGACTCTTCTCGTGTTTTCGACCCCATTTATCGATCGGTTTGGCTCCGCCAAAATATCCAACCAGATACCAGATCCAACCATTAACAAAGTCCCCGGCAATACAAATTAAAATCGTGGGAATAACCGCGACCGTGCCCAATGAAGCCAGAAAGCCGGCCAAGATGATGCCATTTAAACTTTCAAGGGACGTGGCAAACAACAGAAATAAATATTTATATTGAACAAGAAGGAGAAAACTATCCTGAACCGAATCCACAATTGACGCGAAAAGATGCATAAAAATAATTTACAATTTACTAATTTCCAATTTTCAATAAAATTTTGAAATCTTCAAATAGGGTTTCTTTCAATTGCTGATTATAAATCGAGGCCGCGGGATGATAAAACGCTACAATGTCTACTAGTCCGTATGAAGCTTGGGTAGTCACGCTCGTGCCATGTATTTGGCTAATCGATTTTAACTCTTTTTCCAGACTGAATTTGCGCATGATGTATTCCATGGAAAATCTTCCCAGTGTGGCAATAACGCGAGGCTGAATAATATTAATCTGACGATCTAAAAATGGCCCATAGATCGTAATCTCCTCGGGCAAAGGATCACGATTGCCGGGAGGTCGATCTTTGACAATATTGGTGATATAGACGTCAGGCCGATTAATTCCGACCGACACCAGTAGTTCGTTAAGAATCTTGCCCGCCGCGCCGGAAAATGGCCGACCCGTCGCGGCTTCGGTCTTGCCCGGCGCTTCACCAACAAACATTATCCTCGCCTCATGGCTCCCCTCTCCGATTACAGGAAAGACGCCATTTTTAATCCGCTCGGCATAGAGCGGTGATTTATTGAGCGCCAACACCTCATCTTTGATTTGGCGCAATAATTCTGTGCGATTATCCAACTTTTCTGCCATAGTATCAGTCTAATAAAAATTCGCCAGATTGAAAAGTTATAAAATAAGCATAAGATATCTTATTTTGTTTCGAACGAACTAAAATAAGAGGTTACTCCGCGCTAGCCAAGAGACCTAATACCAACCAAAAGATAAGTCGCCCCGATTGGATAGTCCAGAGATAATGGTCAAAAAGACCAAAAACAAGTACCGAAATAATAATCAGCCCAAATGAAAAATGGTACAACTTTTTGAAACCGAGCCGATTATAGAAATCATACAAAAGAAAAGCCAGAAAAAGAATAAACAGCGCGATGCCCGCGATGCCCACTTCCGCGTAAATAAGCAGATAAATATTATGGACGGGTTGATAAACTTCTCGATTAAGATGGAGATTTTGAGTCATCAACCACGGCACAAAGTTGCCCATGCCCAGTCCAAATGTACTTTGTCCGCCCGCCAATGATTCGTGATTATATAAAATCCGAAGTTGAATTGCTTCGTCGTTTGTTGAAATCACCGTTCGATTCACCACATAAGGCCAATAAACCGCGACAAACAGCACCGCCACGGCAATCGTGGTCCAAAAAATTTTTTGAGCGTTATGGCTAACGGCCTGTGCTTTTAAACCCAGACCCATGAAACCAGTCCCGTCGGTTTCCCCAGCTTCGCTGGGCCTCCTTCCACTACTGAGTTTAAAAGCACAGACCGTTAATATAAAACCGAGGACCCATAACCCGACGATGACCCGGGAGAAGGTTAGAAAGAACGCCCAAAGAATTACACTATAAAAAATATACCACCACCACTTTTTATGATATATCAAAGAATCATAAAAAACAATTATTACGACAAAAAGATACAATGCCAATACATTCGAATGGGGCGTCGTGCCATAGGCGCGCATAATTTTAACCCCATCGACAAAAAACGCGGCAATCCCGCTCAAGGCCGGCGCCAAAGGACTTTCGCCTAAATATTTCAAGCCCAAACTTCCTTGCGTTATGAATTGCGCGATTGCAATCACTGATTGGAATACGGCCCCTGCCACAATCGCTTCAAAAGCATGAGCTAACTTAAACCGCTTCAGCGCATAATCTTTAACATAAAAATACAACGCCACACCTTCAACCAATTTGACCCACTGAAATACCGCCGTTTGCACGTCCAATGCATTTCTAATGGATATACCAGCGACTAGGACAAAGATTATAAGAAAAATGTCAGCGAACGGGCGGTGGTCTTTAACCCAGTAGCGGAAGGGGTCCCAGCGAAGCTGGGGAAACCGACGGGACTGGTTCCCCGGGTCTGGGTTTAAGACCATCGCTCGCTCGCGGTTGAAAGCCCAAAACCCTAGGAGAATTAGAAGTAGAATATCGGTCGCGGAAATATAGACCGCGGTCCATTCGATAAAATTAAACGGCTCAAATCCAAAAATATGCCGCAAAGAAATCGGTATTGAAAACAGGAAAATATAGAATATCCAGTTTTCCAGTTTTTTCATCAGTTGTTGTTAATAAGTGGTTTCTTTAATGTTGGATTCCCAGAGTTTGTAGTGGCCGTTTTCTTTGTGGACAATCCAAGCGCCTTCGAATGTTTTGTACACAAACTGGCCATCCACAAGATCGGTGGAACCGAGTTCAACTAAAACGCGCCCGGGATATTTTTTATCCGCCGAGATATTAAAAATAGTGGTGTCCAAACTAAACGAAAATCCGTCTCGCCATAGCTCAAATGATACGGTGCCGATAAAATTGGGCGACAACAATTTGTATGCTTCTTCAAAATTTCGAGCTTTGAGATAATTATAATACGCCTTGACCGCATCCACGGGACTTTTGTCTGGTTCAAACGTAACCCGAGCAATTGCCGATTCCAAATAAGACGGAGTCATGAGCATCAATCCCGTAATATATTGCGCGTGACTGCTGGATATCGCCAGGCCGATTGAACCGGCTTCCATCGAAGCTTCATTAATACCGATTACCTCTCCACATCGCGAAAGTAACGGCCCGCCGGACATGCCACCGATAAGACCACCATTAAGTTGAATAAACGTGGGATTTCCATCCACATCCAACGCCCGTCGACCGGCAATAGTTGTGGCGTTGGCCGTCAGCTCACCATCCAAGCCGCCACCCAACGGAAATCCCATAGCAATCACCTCTTCTCCGCTCAAAGGCAAATTATCGGACCATTTCAGTAGTGGAACATTTTCTCTCTGAACTTTAATAAGGGCCAAGTCAGATTCTGGATCAACCGCAAAGACAACTCCATTTTCGAAAGCATTATCCGCATAGACAATCTTGGGGCTTGGTTCATCCGCAATCACGTGATAATTGGTGATAATAATACCTTCTTTAAAAACAAAGCCCGAACCCTCGGCGGCTCCGCCGATAATTCGGACAATTGATGGTCGAGCTTTATCAATAGTTTCTTGCCGCGTACAGTGTAATCTATCTGGCCCGCCCAACGCCGTTTCAATCAACGCCAACCGCTTATTCGCCGTAATCGCCGAGTAGGAAGAAAAACCAATCAATCCGACTAATATTAAAAATATGACCGGCCATACCCCAATCTTTGCCAAAGCAAAAACAAACCTCACCGGCGCCCCAATCAAATATTTCCACGGTTTCTCGAATTGTTCCTTTTGCTCATCTTTCATGCCCGCATCATACGCCTTCCTTTAAAAACCGCCAAAGTTGATAAGTTTTGAGATTTTATTTTTTCCTTTTTAGTTTACCCAGTGACCAGATAAGAAAATCTAGAGTCTTTTGATCTGTTATGTTTTTCGTATCACTCCCGAATCTTGACCTAAATTGTGTTATGACTTTTTTAATCTTACCGTCATTTATAAGTTCCGTGTAGAGATTTTTTAAATAAGCATATACCTCTTTTGCCGATTCAATCCTTGCCTTCACGTTGTGGCCCACTACAGTTCTATGGATTACGGCTGCCACTTCGTTGTCGTAAATTGGTTTATTATTATCTATAGTATGAATAAGTTTTGTTGCAAAACTATATTGAACAGTAAACTGATTCTTTGTTGTTGGAATTTTAGATAATTCATCTAGAATAATCCCTAGATTGTTCTCTTTTCGGTTTAGTAGTTCGAAATATCTATTCTTTAATTTCTCACCCAAGCCCGCACTGTCTAATCTATAATATGATCTAAAAATAAACTGAAATACAGTATTGTTCTCTACATTTATTTTTTTGTATTCATTTTTAAGCCACAAGTAAACATCGATGCTTTCGCGACTTATGTTTGATATTATCTCGTTTCGTCGCATGTAAATTTCCTCGATTATTTCTGTTTCAGTCGCTTTTTTCATAAATTATATCAGGTCGGGTCAAATAGCGGGGATTGAACCTGAATATTTAAATTCTCTTTTATTTGCTTCCTGCAATATTTTCAGTGTTGCCAGTACCGACAAATTATCGCTTGGCAATAACTGTAATCGTTCTCCTAACTGAACAAGGAGGGGGGTTAAAAATTCATCGGCCCATGATGGCGACAATGTTAAAACGCCCGAGAAATCTATCTCTAAATCTTCGTTATTTGGTAACTCACGAAATGTCGGCTGAAATGCTTTAAAGGCCTCGCTCCCCAATTCCCGAGTTATTAATGTCGTACCAAATTTCTCAAGTTTAATTTTCATAGATATGTTGGTTATTAGTTTTAAAATTCGATTTTTGCCAGACAACCGCGTATTCCACCCTCGCCCCGTGTAACATGGAAATCCTTTTTGGAATCCTGCATGCGGACTTCGGCATCACCGGTTGTAAAGAATAAATCAATTGGTTGAGTAGAAACTACTTCTCGAACCAATTTTAAGCCATTGCCTCGTTTCTCCGGCGCTCGGCCGGAGATAAATTCAGTAAAGGCCACCTCTACGGCGGCAACATGACTTGGCAAATTAGGTCTTACACGACGAAGCGTTTCTAAAATACCTAACCCCCTGTCAGCAAGAACAATAACTTGTTTTTGAAGATCATATCCAAAAAAAATACCCGAGGTATCCGGCCAGTTACCCAAATTATGAGCGAAAGAATTATCACCGATTTCACCAGAAATTAAAACGATGAGCGAGTATAATTTCTCGAACCCCGGCTTCCGCATAAGTTCTTGCTCCATTTTTACTAGTTTTCCTTGAAATCTAGCACTGTTTTGGCAATAAAAAGTACCGGGGAATTCGGTGCCATTATTAGCCCATTCGGATGCAAATTTAAAGAGATCGCTCGAAAAAACTTCGAGATCTTTTTCGCGATAGTATCTATGCGTTCCTCCGTCTTTCCGAATAGCGACCAATTTACCGCTTTCATCCCATCGGCGGAGAGTATCTATTGAAATGCCTAATTTTTCGGCTGTTTGGCCAATTGTCAGTAATTTATCGTCCATGGATACATGGTATCATATGGCATTAATCTATGCAATAGCTATACAAATCTATGCAATAAAACATTAATCTATGCAGAATTTATCAAAACCTGGATAATCGTGAAAAAATGCTTAAAAACATGGATTTTCACGGTTATGGTAGGAAGCGGGTTCTCTTCTTACTGAATAAACAGAAAATACACAATCCCCGCCGAGAAAACAGTAATGAGAATGTAGAGAAGCCATGTCGGTATGTTCATGGAATATTCGGGAATACGATCGCCTTTCTTTTTGGCTTTGGCATAGAGAAAGACGACGAGAATTTGTTCAAGGGCCAGAGCGACACCGCCAGCAAGGCTGACGATACCGATGAAAGAGCGGATGCCGAGAAGATACAAAACCATCGGTGGAATCACAGCCAAGAGCCAAGCGTTGAAGCGATGAATTTTAAAATCGAGATGAAATGTGTTAATCATCGCCGAGGCGAGCATGAGAAACGACGTTGTAATGGCAAAAACGCCAAAGAGTGAAATTAAGACGGTCATATTATTCCCCAGAAATTGGTAAAGGCCAGAAATAACATCCGGCGTGGTGGCAGAACCAGAAACACCGACGACTGTCGCGGTAAAAACGGCGTAGAGACCGGCCGTGAATAATACCGCCAAGCTGATGGCCGGCCAGAGTTTCCGTTCTTGGCCAACGAGAAGCTGGCGTTGAATCGGCACGGCCAATAATCCGCCAAAGGCAAAAAGTAAAACACCATAAGGTAGGGCGAGGTTGACTCGATTAAAGCCAATGAAATTAGCGGGCTGAATCAAGTGCCAACCAGCAAACAAAATCAGACCCATCACCACAATAAACAGACCGCTAAAAAACAATTCGACGCGAGAGATAATTTTAATTCCCCGCAAAACCGCCAATGAGAGGATAATCCCGAAAAGCGCGCTGTATGTGGTGACAGAAGTATAGAAAAAAGGCGCCAGAAGCGTATTTAAAAAATCGCCGGAAATAATAATATAAGCGAGGAGGCCGACATAGCCCATCAGAACGGCCGAGAAAAAAAGAACTTTTTGGGCGTACGGGCCCAGATAAAGCCGGGCGTAACCCATGATTTGATGTTGAGCATGGGTCCGCAAAATAACCTCGCCGTACATTAAATCAATTAACAGAGTCGCTAGACCGATGGCTACCAAAAGTCCCATCCCCGCCCAAAAACCGGCTTGCGCAAAAACATACGGCAAACCAAAAATTCCAACACCAACCATGCCCCCGACCAGCACCGCCGTCGCATAAAAAAACTTCCGATTCATTTTATTAGTATAACCGAAAATTTGTTATACGCAAAAGTGCGCTCCGCCCTTCCCCTTTTTCTTTCTGGTCCTCGACGGCGACCGGCTCTTGCGGACAGTTCGGATGGCTGAATCCGATAATCACAAGTAACCCTCACCTCTACCTAGGCTTAGCTAAAGCTAAGCGGCTCGACCTATGATTATCGGAAGCCATCGAACTGCCCCTGCTAGCCGGTCTTGTCTGCGGGGTAAGAAAAATTAAAAGGGCTTCGCACCTTTTGCATCTATATTTTTTCGGGGCCCGTGCGACCTGCCTGCTGGCAGGCAGGTTTCTCGCTGGGAGTTAGGGTGTCGGTCGTTTTAACTTTAGTCACACTAAAACGAGAGTGAGATTATTGCATTTCCGAGCGTTGAACGACGCCGTTTTCTCGTCCGAACATTTTTGAGATTCTTCCGGTAACAAAAAGGATGTTTGTAGCGAAGTCCCCGCACTTATGCATAAGTGCGGGACGAAGCGTAAATCAGGTGGCCTTTTTGTTCGGAAGCAATGAGAAAATGGAGGCCACGAGACAGGCGGAGAAAACAGCGAGAGAAATGTAATAATCTCACTCTCGTTTTTACTTCAGAGCGATTTTGAGGACTTCGTCCATCGTTTTGACGAAAATAAATTTAATATCGCGTTGGACTTCTTTGGGAATATCAATGAGGTCTTTTTTGTTTTCAAACGGGGCGACGACAGTTTTGATGCCGGCCCGATGAGCAGCCAAAACTTTTTCTTTCAAACCGCCGATTCCCAATACTTTACCGCGCAAGGTCACCTCGCCCGTCATGGCCACTTCTTTACGAACAGGTTTTTTGAGAAACAACGAAACCAGCGTGGTGGTGATGGCGATACCGGCCGACGGACCTTCTTTTTTAACTCCGCCGGAGGGCGCGTGAAGATGAATGTCTTCTTTGTGTAAGTCTTCCTTAACACCATTGTGGGCGGCATAGGCCCGGGCCCATGAAAGCGCGGCTTGAGCCGATTCCTTCATCACAATCCCTAGTTGGCCGGTCAAAATTAATTTCCCCGTCCCCGGCATTCGAATCGCTTCTATATTAATCAAATCTCCACCGACGGGAGTCCAAGCCAGACCGGTCGCCCGACCAATTTCATCTTTCTGTTCGGCCACGTCATAAGTAAATTTAATAGGACCAAGGTAGGTCTCTACGGCATCTTTGCCGACGATAATTGTTTTGGTCGAAGATGATTCCACTAATTTGCGAGTAATTTTACGGATGATCGTCGCCAGTTGGCGTTCCAGTTCACGCACGCCGGCTTCGCGAGTATGATTGCGAATCACGTCCATGACCGCCGAATCTTGAAAAGCGAGACTGCGTTTTTTTAAGCCGTGATCTTTGAAAAGTCTCGGCAAAAGGAAATTTTTAGCAATGTGGAATTTTTCCAGTTCGGTATAGCCCGGAAATTCAATAATTTCCAAGCGATCGCGCAGAGCCGGTGGAATCGTATCTAAACGATTGGCCGTCACGATAAATAAGACATCGGATAAATCAAATGGCACTTCAAGATAATGATCCGAAAAGGCATGGTTCTGTTGAGGATCGAGAGCTTCGAGCAAAGCCGAAGACGGGTCGCCCCGAAAATCCGAACCGACTTTGTCAATTTCATCCAACATAAAGACGGGATTTTTGACTTTGGCGTTTTGGATGCCTTGAATCAAACGCCCCGGCATGGCGCCGACGTAAGTACGCCGATGGCCGCGAATTTCGGCTTCATCACGCAAACCGCCCAGCGAGATCCGAGCAAATTTACGCCCCAGCGCTCGAGCAATGGACTGACCAACCGAAGTTTTACCCGTCCCCGGCGGACCAACCAGACAGAGAATCGGACCCTTCAATTTGCCGACTTGTTTTTGAACAGCCAGATATTCCAAAATGCGTTCTTTCACTTTCGGCAAACCGTAATGGTCTTCGTTTAGTATTTTTTCGGCTTCTTTTAAATCAATCTTTTCTTTTGTTTTTTTAGCCCACGGCAATTCGCTCAATAAATCGAGATAACTGCGAATATAAGAACCTTCCGGGTTAAAGGCGGGCATTTTACTTAATCGATTTAGTTCTTTGAGAGACTTTTCCTGGACTTCTTTGGACATACCGGCGGACATAATTTTGGCGCGGATGCCGACCAGTTCGTCTTTTTCGTCGTCAACGCCTAGTTCTTTTTCAATGCTCTTCAATTGCTCCCGCAAGAAAAGTTCTTTTTGCATCTTGCCGATTTGTTTTTTGGTTTCTTTGACGACGCTTTTTTCAGTTTCTAAAATTTGGACTTCGCGCGAAAGATACATATTAAGCTGGCGCAAAACATCAAGCATGCTTTCCAGTTCCAAAATCCGTTGCTGATTTTCGACTTCCAAATTTAAATTCACCGTCATCAAACTGGCAATATGTTCGGTATCTTTGAGTTGAGACATCATGTAGATAATCTCGGGCAGGATGGTCGGAAAAGAACGAGCTTCCGAAATAATTCGAAATTGTTCGATGGCCCGACGCAGGATAGCTTTTTCGTCAAGACTATCGCGAATAATCAACGCCATCGGTTCAGCATTCACCCGAAAGAAAGGTTCTTCGGCCACAAAATCAGTAATCCGAGCGCGTATCAAACCTTCGACGTCAATCTTAGAGGAACCGTCGGGAAGTTTGAAAACCGAAACAATCCGGCCAACGGTGCCGATTTCAAACAAATCGTTTCGAAAAATATCGTCTTCGCTGTTTTTTTGAGTCACAAAGAGCACCAACCGATTATGGGCTTGAGCAAATTCCAACGCCCCGATTGACTTGGGTCGCTGAATAATGATGGGGATGACCAGCTTCGGAAACAAAACCGTATTCTTGAGAGCAATGGCCGGTAATTCCTCGGGAATAATAATGTTGTTTATTTTGAATTCAGACATAAAAATAGTAATCAGGATTTAGAACCTAGAACTTAGTTAAATATCAACCATATTATAGTAAAAAATCTAGCAAAAAGCAAGCCTGACCTGTTGTTGGTTGTTAGTTGTAGGTTGTTAGTTGATTAGTAAAAGAAGTCTTCGCGAGGCGGAGCGTTTTTGACGATTTCAAAAGCTTCTTGAGCCGTATCAACGATCGTGTAGAGTTTCAAGTCCGCCTCGTCGACCGCATGTAATTTTGTGAGCATTTCTTCGGTCAACCACTGGTGAATCGGACCCCAAAATTCTTTACCCACCAACACCACAGGAATTTTGTTAGAAATTTTCTTGGTTTGAATTAAGGTTAGAATTTCAAAAACTTCGTCGAGTGTCCCCAATCCGCCCGGGAAAAACACATAGGCTCGGGCGGCGTACGAAAGCATTAACTTGCGAACAAAAAAATAATGAAAGGCCGTTGATTCTTTAACATAAGGATTAATGCGCTGATCGGTCTGTAATTTAATGTTCAACCCAACCGATAAACCATTGGCCTCACTGGCGCCTTGGTTGCCGGCTTGCATAATCCCCGGCCCGCCCCCCGTCACAATCCCAAAACCTTCTGTTACCAAAAGCTTGCCCAGAGCGCGCGCTTCTTCGTACCATTTATCACCAGGCTGGAAACGCGTCGAACCAAAAAAGGTAATTGTCTTTTTGAAATCAGCCAAAAACTGCCAGCCATCGACAAATTCGGCGATAATCCGAAAAATCCGCCAATGGAGTGATGTTCGAAAATCATTCGGCTCCTTATACACCGGCAGTTTGGCCGCCGGTAAGTTCATATTTCCTTGACCCACTATCGGAACATCCGTTGGTTTAATTTCGTCTATCATATATTCATTATATAAAAATTATCATCAAAACAATAGGGGAGTACGAGCGAAGTTGCCTTGTCTTCGAAGGGGCTCTCGGAGCGCGACGGCGCGAGAGTGAGCGCAAAATTCAGCAGAATTTTGACGCGTACCCGGAGAAGATAAGGCAATGAAGCGAATTATAATTCAATGGTTTGATTAGGAGTAGGAACAACGGCGGGAACATGAATGGTGGCGGTGATGAGTTTAGTTAGGGTGGTGGCGGAATTAATCTCGCCTTGGACGGCAAAGATTTTTTTGAGATGGCCGGATTCGGCACCTTTAACCACCCAGTTCAAAAGAGTTGGCTGGTCGGCGTGAGCCGAGTAGCCCCCGATGGCTTCGACCCGACATCGAACCGGCACTTTTTCGTCGAAAATGCTGACCTCTTTAGCATCATCAAAAATTTTCCGTCCCAACGTTCCTTCAGCCTGAAATCCAATAAAAAGTATGGTTGAATTTGGGTCCGAAAGATACCGGCATTCGTGATGAAGAATCCGTCCGCCGACCGACATACCCGAACCGGCGATAATAACTTTCGGGCCGATAACGCCATTGATATTTTTTGATTCTTCGCTGGTCCGACAATAAGTCAGACCGGGAAAATTAAACAGGTCATCACCCGAATCAATAATATATCGAGTCTCTTTGTTAAAATATTCGGGATACTTTTGATAAACTTCGGTTAGTTTGATGGCCAGCGGTGAATCGAGAAACATCGGCACGTCGGGAATCTCACCATCGTTATGCATCGCGTTTAATTCAAACAGCAATTCCTGGGTGCGCTCCATCGCGAATGACGGAATCATCAGCGTCCCGCCTTTTAAGATTGTTTCCTTGACGATTGAACGAAGTTTTTCTTTGCGAGTGGAACGATCTTCGTGAACACGGTCGCCGTAGGCGGATTCAATAACGATATAATCGGCCTCGAGCGGATATTCAAACGGCCGCAAAAGCGGTGTCGGCGGATTGCCTAAATCACCCGAGAAATAAATCTTTTTCCCTTCGGCCCGAAACTCGATAATCGACGAACCTAAAATATGACCGGCATCGTGAAGCACAACCGAAAAATTTGGGCCAAGATTTATTTCTTGACCATAATTGATGCCTTGAGCCAAGCTCATCACCCCTTGCAAATCTTCTGAAGAGAATAAGGGCGGATGATTCGCTTTCTTGGCGACATCGGTCATGAGAGCTAGATTATCCGGTAAAGCGATAAAGGTCATGTCCAGAGTCGGCGGCGTCGCGTAAAGCACCCCCCGGAATCCTTCTTTATATAGTTTTGGCAATCGGCCCGTATGATCGGCGTGACTATGGGACAAAACCACGGCCGAAAGTTCAGCTGATTCATAAGGAAACGGGCCGTAATTTTTTTCTTCGGCGTCGCTCGAACCTTGAAACATTCCGCAATCAATCATAACTCGAACATCCCCCGTCTCTAGTAGATAGTTCGAGCCGGTAACCGATTGGGCCCCGCCATAAAAAGTCAATTTCATCCCGTTAGAAATTTTACAAGCCGTCCACTGTTTTGAAGCGGTGGAACTGGCAAATATTTTTAATTAATGATTTATCGTGAGATTCCCGTAGGGTTAATTTCTAACGGGATTCATCGAACGATAATAGCGCCGGTCTGGCCGCTATTGTGATTATTGAGATAACTAAATGTCCCGCGCGCGGCAAAAGTAAATGAAAAATAACTCCCTTGCGGAATATCGCCGATACTGTCAAAACCGACTAAATCTTCGGAAGAGATTCTGATTGGAAAAATACTGTCATTCTTAAATCGAACCGTATCACCGGCGTGAATACGAAGATTGGTGGGACTGAACACGCCGGAATCGTAAGAAATGGTGTAAATACGAGGCTGTGCGGTTGGCGCCGTCGAGTCGTTGCTAATGGCCGCTGGCGTTAGACTGACGGCCGGCTGACGATTGCCAAAATGAATCACTGCGAAAGCCAAAAGAACCATTAGTAAAATGACGATTAACCAAGAAATCCCCGGCGCGTGAGCGGTTCTAAATGGCGGACGGCTTGCTCCGCCCCGGGCGGGATCGTTCTTACTCGCTAATTGGACTTCGACCTCTTCAGGCATACCAGGTAGTAGAAGTTCGACCTGCGCTTTCTGTTTTGTCAGAAGAAACGAAGGTTAAACACTTTCTATGTTTATATAGCCAAGTAATGATTTAGGGTAAGCGCATACAAAACTAGTCGAACTTTCACTACCTGGCATAAACTAATAATAACAAACTTTATCGAAGGATAACAAGCCTAATGAACGAGAAAACTCCCATTCGACGAACTCAGAGCAAGTCGGGCAATATCTCGGTCTGACCAAGGAATTTTACGATTGCCGGCCACGGCCATTGATATTTCCGAGCCCTTGCCCGTGATAACGACGGTGTCGCCCGGTTGCGCCATTTCAATAGCTTTCTTAATAGCCTCTCTCCGGTCAAGAATGATTTGTACTTTGGAAATTGAGAATTGAGAATTGGAAATTCCAGATTTTATTTCAGATATAATCTGGTTTGGGTCTTCTTCGTAAGGATCTTCGTCGGTCAAAATAATTTCATCGGCCCAGCGGTCGGCAATGACCCCAAACTCCGGCCGTTTCCATTTATCCCGCCCGCCGCCGCACGAACCGAGAACCGCAATCAATCGTCCGTTCATCGGTTTGAGAGTTTTATAAACTGTCTCGAGCGAATCGGGCGTATGGGCGTAATCCACGACCACGCCGAAGGGTTCTTTTTGAATAAATTCTAATCGGCCCGGGATTGATTGTATTTTTGAAAGCGCTTCCACAATCAGCGACGCTTCCACATCATAGACTGTCGCCACAGCCCACGCCCCCAGCGCGTTGAGCACATTAAACATCCCACCGATATTTAAACGCACCGGTTGTCCGTCCACCTTAAATTCAGATTTACTTTCATTCGCCAAAACATCGGTCGGACGAATATCTCCCCGATTGATGCCAAAAGTAATTTTCTTTTCGGCCGGGAATTTGTCAAAATCTGAAATACGCGCTTCATCGGCATTCAACACGTGAACACGCTTAGTCGCTTTAAATAATTCTTGTTTAGCTTTAATGTAATTTTCGAACGAGCCGTGATTCTCTAAATGTTCGCGATGAATGTTCACAAACACGGCCGTATCAAATTTAATTCCCAGGTGCCGATATTGTTTGATGCCTTCCGATGTCACTTCCAAAACCACAAAATCACAATCGGCCTTTTTCGCTTCGGCTAAAAATTTCTGCAACCGAAAACGTCCCGGCATGGTCTGCTTTAAGGTATTCGGCCACTCTTTGTCTTTAATCTTGAATCCCAGTGAACCAATCGCCGCCACTTTCGCGCCCGACTCTTCCAAAATCTTGGTAATCATATAAACCACCGTTGATTTGCCCTTCGTCCCCGTCACGCCGATTAATTTCATGCCGCGCGACGGAAAGCCATAACGCATCGCTCCGCCCCATGCCAACAACCGATGATACGCCGGCTGAAAAAACTCAAACACCGACTTGGGAATAATCTTTTTAACCTGATATAAAATTTTATCCACTGCCGTTTCTTTAATCATTATGAAAAAGTTTTATACTAATTAACAAAATCCACTATTTTATGATATATCAAAGAATCATAAGTTGGTTACTTTTTCTTTAACCCTTGAAAAATATGGAATAAGAGATGGTGCATTGGGTATCGACGCCGTAAATTACCTAAAGGACTCGAATCGTAATAATCTTTAAAGTTTTTACGATTACTGAATTGTTTTTTTAAACTAGCAATAACTTTTTCGTAGCCCTTATTTTCGTCCTCGAGCCATCAATGTACTCGCATAATGGTATCGGGTCCAACTTTCATTTCTTTCATAATTTGATCGTACAACTGACCGTCCAACAATCGGCGAGCAATCATTATGCGCCGACCTATCATAATCCGTTCGCTTTCCGTCAGAACATCTCGTAAAAAATCTTTTATTTCTTCTCTTGAACTTAAAGACTCAACGGCTGTATAGAGAATATCCAAATATTCTATCTTATCTTTTTGTTCAACACTTCTTGATTTAACTTTCATATGCCAGAATTAAACTTAATGACTTTATGATATATCAAAGAATCATAAGTTGGCAAATATTCTTTATCAACACTCTAATTAAAAGATTCTCCTCAAAATTTTATACATCATAAACCAGAAACGGCGAATGGGCAGGTCGAGGGCGCCGGGATATTCGATCTGGCGACCGCCCCAACCGAGTTTGAAACGAGTGACACCGGGCCACTTTTGGGCATCAATGCCCCATAAATCATAATGTTTCAATCCTTGTTCTTTGGCCCATTTAATTATCTGCCAATGCAATATGTACGGCGCCATCATGGATTTATAATTTCTGTCCATCGCCCCATGCAAATAATACAAGGTGTCGCCATACGTTAATAATATCGCCCCCGCGATTAGCCTGTCCTTAATATTATCCAGCGGTCGCACGTCATGCTCCACAAAAACGATTCTGGCGTGAAGGTTTGGAGTGTTTAATAATTTTTCATAATAACTTTTTTCGTGGGTTGAAAAATTATCATTCTTGGCGGTATGTTTAAGTAGCTTCCAGAAAGATTCCAGGTCGTTCTTTTCTCGCGATTGAAGTCCTCTTTTTTCCCCAACCCGAATATTATACCGGGTCTTGTGATGCATCTCCGCGAGCAACTCGTTTTCAGATTTTTCTAAATCAATGATTACCGACCGATGGGGCTGGACCTCTTTAGATGATTTTTTGAATCCGGCTCTGTATAACAATTCAATGACACTATCCTGTAACGGCTCAATTTTTACAAAAATTGATTTTTGTTCGCGAGCCAGATTTTTAATGTACGAAATAAACTGTGTGAGTTCGTTTTTGATCCCGCCCGTAATTTGCTCTAAATGAACTTCCGGCCCATGCCCGGTAGTGAATTTTCCAGTTGCCTCCGGCATTGCGCGAAGCGCATCTGGAAAATCTACTACCGGGCCATGCGGTATATACAAATAATTCATTCCGAACGGCAAGTCATGTTGAATAATATTGACTGTAATGTGAGCATCGTCCCCTCGGCCCTGCTCGGGGTAAACAAATCGCCAGGCTTTTCGCCCGACCGATTTCTGAAATTCCAACCATTCTTCAGTTTGTAGAAAACTTTTCATGAGTCTATTTCTTTCCCAAAATCTTTAGCGCTTCGCGCACTCGTTCTTGCAGTGTTTCGGCTTTAGTGTCCTTGAGAGCTTCTTTCGCTTGAGACGTGGAATAACCAAGGACGAGCAAGGCTTCGGTCGCTTGGCCGTCTTGCGATAAATCAATGCCCCCGATTTCGCCCTCCAAATCGTCAACTTTACCTTTCAACTCTAATATAAGCCGTTGAATAACTTTTGGGCCAAGGGTGGAAACTTTTTTTAAATAATCTGCGTCTTGGTTCACGACCGCCGCTTTTAGGTGCAACGGTTCAACAGATGAAAGAATATTTTGCGCGCCTTTGGGACCGATTCCAGAGACGGTGGTCAGAAGGTGAAATAAATCCAAATCCGCTTTTTTATCAAAGCCGTACATATCAAAAGTGCCCTCGCGCATGTTCATTTGGGAGTGAATATGGAGTTTGACTTTGCCCTCGCTTTTTGCTACAGTATTCAATACTCTGGGAGATAGTATCACCCTGTATCCTATACCCCCCGTGTTCAAAACGACATATTTGTCGCCCAAATGTTCAATCGTGCCTTCAAGAAATGAAATCATGATTAAATCTTAGCATTTCCCGCATAATGTTCAAACTGGTATCCAAATTCCAACCCACTGGCGACCAGCCGGAAGCAATCAAGAAACTGGCCAAGGGTTTAAAGACCGGGCAAAAACGGCAGGTGCTTTTGGGTGTGACGGGTTCGGGTAAAACTTTCACCATGGCCAAGGTCGTCGAAGAATATAAAAAACCAACCCTGATTATCTCCCACAACAAAACCCTCGCCGCCCAGCTCTATAAAGAATTCAAAGAATTTTTTCCCGACAACGCCGTCCATTATTTCGTCAGCTATTACGATTACTATCAGCCGGAAGCGTACATCCCTCACAGCGACACTTACATCGAGAAGGATTCCAAAATCAACGAAGAGCTTGACCGCTTGCGCCACGCCACCACTCAAGCTCTCATGAATCATGACGATATTATTGTTGTCGCGTCCGTCTCCTGTATTTACAATCTCGGCAATCCCGAAGAATACAAAAATTTAGGCATGGAATTATTCGAAGGTAAAAAAATAAAACCATCGGACTTAATCCGCAGTTTGATGCGTCTACAGTATGTTCAAGATATCGAACTAAAACGCGGAGCTTTTCGGAAAACTCCGACCGAAATTGAGATTATTTCTCCGACCGGACAAGAAGCAACAAAAATTGTGTTCAAAAATGATACCATTATTAAAATGTATCGGGCCTTGCTTAACGACCCTGAAGATTTGGAAACGAAAGACTTAAACTACGAAAAAATCGTCCATACGATTATCTTTCCCGCCAAATATTGGATTACGACCGATAGTAAAGTCGGTCTGGCAATTGAGAATATAAAAAGCGAGCTTCAACAGCACATCAAACATTTGAAAAAAATCGGCAAGAATCAAGAGGCTTCTCGTCTGCAAGAAAAAACCATGAGCGATTTGGAAATGATGCGCCAGACGGGCTACTGCCATGGCATCGAAAATTATTCCCGCCATTTGGATTTTCGCAAACCCGGCGAACCGGCTTTCTCGCTCCTTGATTTCTTCAAATCAAAAGGTGAGTTTTTAACCATCATTGATGAATCTCATATCACTATTCCCCAACTGCGAAGCATGTACAAAGGAGACCACTCCCGAAAATCAACGCTGATCGAGTACGGTTTTCGCTTGCCGTCGGCCATTGATAATCGGCCATTAAAATTCGATGAATTTAAGAAACGGGTGCAAAAAGTGGTCTGTGTTTCGGCCACGCCGGCCAAGTTTGAAATGAATGAAGCCGGTCCCGACAATATTGCCGAACAGCTTATCCGTCCAACCGGCTTACTTGACCCGACGGTTGAAATCGTACCGACCAAAAATCAAGTGACACACCTCATCGGCAAAATCAAAAAACGGATCGCTAAAAATGAACGCGTCATTGTCACCACGCTCACTAAACGGATGGCCGAAGATTTGTCCGAGCATTTGGCCCGAAATGGCATTAAAGTAAATTATCTGCACTCGGAAATTAAAACTCTTGATCGCGTCAAGATTATTAAAGACCTGCGTTCGGGCCATCATGACGTGCTCGTGGGGGTAAACCTCCTTCGTGAAGGCCTCGATTTGCCTGAAGTATCCCTGATCGCCATTCTCGACGCCGATAAAGAAGGTTTTCTGCGTAATGCCACTACGCTTATTCAAACTATGGGCCGGGCCGCCCGCCACAAAGACGGCCACGTGATTATGTACGCCGACAAAATCACTAAATCCATGGAAGCATCTATCAATGAAACCCAGCGCCGACGAGTCAAGCAAACGGCCCACAACAAAAAACATGGTATTACCCCGACCAGTATCGTCCGTCCAACCGGCGGATTTGAAATGGCCACCGGCCGAAAACCGGAACAGCATTATGGCGAAGGCGACAACGAAATTATTTTTTACGGCAACGGCACCAAACAAAAAGCCCCCAAACAACTCCAGCACATGCTTGACACCGCCATCAACAAATTCAATTATGAACAAGCGATCGGCATTAAAGAACAGATGCGGAAGCTTCGGGGATTAGATTCGTAGCTCCCATTCCTCGTCCGCCAGACCCCTTCAAAATCTGCTCGGCCCCGCATAGTCAAATGTTCAAATTGTACGCAATTGCGTACAATTTGAACATTTGACTGGCCTGCGAGAGCTTTTTGAGAGGGGTCCGGGCTTCCTCGGAACTTGGCACGTTCACCCCCACACTCATGCATGAGTGTGGGGGTTCATCGAAATAAACGCCTACTGAATCGTGGTTTTGTATTTTTTATTTTATAAGGAGTGTCTATTATAAAAACAAAGTGCCCGCGGGCGGCACTTCGTTTTGTGCGCCGGCGGGCGAGTTCACGTTTTGGTCTTGAAACAGACCATCACAATGATTGTACCAGACTCACCTTGAGGATGATAATCAATAGGCGACGCCGAGATGGCCTCCCCAAGACCGATTCTTTCGGCTGTCTCAATCTGTTCGTTGACGAGCTGTTCCAGCTCGGCATTGCTTCTTGATCGTGATTTTACTCCTGGACGACTTACGGCCGAAAACAATCGAATGGTCAGCATCTCAAACCTCCATGTTGTTATAATAACACCCCATAAAGATAAGTCAAGAAGTTGTCTTGTGCAAAAAAAGGGAACGTGCTACTATTTCGCAAGTTAAGGTTTTTATTTTTTAGATTTAATTTTTAATATATTTCCAATGCCAATAACAAAATCTGCAAAGAAGGCGTTACGACAAAGCAAAGCCCGACGAGTCGGGAATTTAAAGCGCATTAACGGATATAAAATCGCCGTAAAGCAGTTTAATAAGCTCGTGGCAGCCGGCAAACTCAAAGAAGCCGAGGCCATGCTTGATAAGGTCTATCAATCCCTTGATAAGGCCGCCAAATCCGGTGTCATCAAAGCCAACAAAGCCTCCCGTCTCAAATCCCACGCCATCCTCTCCGTCGCCAAAAAATAGGCACTAGCAAAAACTAAACCCCCGACTCGACCGATAATAAACCTGTTCCAGCGACAGGTTTTTATCTAGAC
>JBBTRD010000031.1:0-3287 GCA_038065335.1 Patescibacteria group bacterium
TGATAATAGCAATTTACGTTCTTTGCATCAAGACATTGACTTTTCCTTTCTGGTGTCCCCGACAGGACTCGAACCTGTAGCCTTTTGCTCCGCAAGCAAACGCTCTATCCGTTGAGCTACGAGGACATGTTTTCTTTTGAAATTATCAATTCACAGAATTGTCTAGAAATTTCTAACAACTCTCGCCTTAAATCACTATCTGTATACCGTATGAAACAGATACCACCAAAATTCTTTCTGAATTTTTTAGTTTTACTTCTAGCTTTAATGTGTATCTTGCCGAATTGTCCTTCTGGCACTTGAAGTAGGCTTGACCAGAATCTTCGAGTTTCTTTAATACCATGATAGTAATGCAAACGCAATCGAATCCTAAATCTAGATTCATCGATATTGTAACACCTTCTTAGTAAAGTGACATAGAGTTTGCATAAATTAGGGTCTGTATTTACAAATATTGCCCCACTAACTTTTTTATTTTTTGCTCCTTCAGCCCAATAGAGAGCTGCCAAAAACAACTTGAGGGTTCCGATATTTTCTATTGGGTACTGTTTTATCTCTTCTACTAATTTAATTCTTAAAATTTCATGCTTATCTTGAATTCTTTTTTGTATTGCTGCATGCGCCAACGGTCTAATACTAGCTAAATGCTTAATTTGGCCCGCCCGATCAAACGGATGACCCAATGTTTCTCCAAACCAAAAAGATAAAGTACTCTTTGGAATACCAAACATTTGGGTCAATTCTCGATAAGTTTTCCCTTTTATCCTTTCGAGCTTAACCACTTTTTTAATTTTTTCACTATGAATCTGGGACATAATATCATTGGACAGATATGCTTTTATAATACCACTATCTGTCCAATGGTAAAAGTGGACATTTTTCTTATTTTAAGTGCTATAATAATGCGCAAATGATGGATTTAAGCTTACCCGTTGAGAAACTAAAGAATGTGGGCGCGCGGAATCTTCCCCGCCTGCACAAGTTGGGCATTAAAACCCTGCGAGATTTGTTATGGCACGTCCCCGCGCGTTACGAAGACTATAGCCAAATTATTCCCGTTGCTGATTTGGTTTTTGATCAGAAAGCCACCGTTCAGGGCACCGTCGTCAAAATCAACAGCCGACGTATTTTCCCTCGTCGACTGATTATTATCGAAGCCGTCATCGAAGACGATTCCGGCACCATTAAAGCCGTTTGGTTTAATCAACCCTATATCGCTACGACTCTAACTGAAGGCACGCGCGTCAGTCTCGCCGGCACCGTCAAGCTCGATAAGCATGGCCTATACTTGGCCAGCCCAAGCTACGAGAAACTTCGTCATGACGACTATCTCGCCTACCATCTCACTCACACGCATGGTCTTATCCCTGTTTATCCCGAAACGGAAGGTGTTACGTCTAAATATCTACGATTCTTAATCAAGCCTATCCTAACCGAATTAGATATCGCTGACCATCTACCCGAAGAATCTCGAACACGAAACGGACTTATCGATCTAACCACCGCCCTTCAAAAAATTCATTATCCTCTCACTCTTACCGAAGCCGACCAAGCCAAAGAGCGTCTTGCTTTTGATGATTTGCTGCTTTTCCAAATCAAAGCTCTTTTGGAGCGTCGTAAGATCAATCAACTCAAATCCCAAACTATCCCATTCGACAAAGAATTGGTCACCGATTTCATTAAACGATTACCATTTGAATTAACCAAAGACCAAAAAGTCGCCGCTTGGGAAATATTAAAGGATTTAGAAAAATCATACCCGATGAACCGTCTCATGGAGGGCGACGTCGGTTCGGGCAAAACCGTGGTTGCTTTAATTGCCGCCATTCAAACTGCAAAAGCTGGCCATCAAACCGTCTTTATGGCCCCAACTGAAGTCCTCGCCCACCAACACATGGAAACAATCCGTAAACTTGTGGCTCATACCAACATTGAAGTCGGTTTGCTAACCAGTTCCACGGCTTGGACCACTTACAGTCTCGGCAAAAAATCGGAAATCAAACAACGTATCGCTCGCGGCGATACAAAAATCATCATCGGCACCCACGCTGTCTTGCAGAAAGATGTTGAATTCAACAATCTCGCCCTCGTTGTTATCGATGAACAACACCGCTTCGGCGTCGCTCAACGCGCCCAACTCGTAAAACAACCTCAAAAAAAAGATTCGGTCTCCAGCATTGAAAATTGGAAACTGAAAACTGAAAATTCTCAAAAGATACCTCATCTTTTGAGCATGACCGCCACTCCTATTCCCCGCACTCTTGCCCTAACCATTTATGGCGATTTGGATATTTCTATCATTAAAGAAAAACCAAAGAATCGGCAGAAAATTATCACCCGCATTGTCCCGCCCTCGGGCCGATCTGAAGCCCATCAATTTATCCGTTCGGAAGTAAAAGCGAGCCGGCAAGTATTTGTTATTTGCCCACGCATAGAACGCCCCGATGCCGAAGTTGGACCGGCCTTTGGCAATCAGGGACAAGTTCCAAAGAGACGAACTCAACAATTGTCAATGTCGGAACTGGGACGGCAAGACATGAAAGCGGTGCAAGAAGAATACAAAAAACTGTCTGAATTGGTCTTCCCTGATTTGAAAGTGGCGATGTTGCATGGCCGGATGAAGCCGAAGGAGAAAGCCATGATTATGAGCCGGTTCAAAGAGGGCTTTTCCGACATCCTTGTTTCCACTTCAGTCATTGAAGTCGGCGTGGATATTCCCAATGTCACCGTCATAATGATTGAAAATGCCGACCACTTCGGCCTCGCCCAACTCCACCAATTCCGCGGTCGGATTGGCCGAGGTGAACATCAATCAACGTGTTTGTTGTTTACCTCCGGCGCCGAAAAAACGAGTAATCAACGCCTCAAAGCGCTCGTCGCCACCGATGATGGTTTCCTTTTGGCTGAAAAAGACATGGCTATCCGCGGTCCCGGCGAATTCTTCGGTACCGGCCAATCCGGCCTTCCCGATCTGGCCATGGCCGCCCTCGCCAACGTTGAATTAATTAAAAAGAGTCGCGCCGAAGCGAGACTCATCCTCACCGAAGACCAAAACCTCACCAATCATCCCGCGCTCAAACAGCAATTATTGAGATTTCAGGCAATGATACATTTTGAATAAGCGCTCGCTATTTTTTAATTTTTGTTTTTATTGGAAGCGAGGCTTAAAGATATTTTTACAATCTGCACGATTGGGAGTTGGGTCAGAAATAATCTTGAGATTTCTCTGGGCACCAGCCCGAGGATGTCAGGAACGGCAGAAGCCGCATGGCCTGACAGGAGTGGCT
>JBBTRD010000032.1:0-2702 GCA_038065335.1 Patescibacteria group bacterium
TATTCGCATATTCACAGTATATTGCACCGTGTTGCAAATGTCTTGTCAGATTAAGGTTTCGTAGACAAATTTTATTATTTATTGTATTATAATACGAAATGATAATCCCGAAAATTGTCGTAAAATCATGGCAAATAGCCGAAGAAGAGGAATTGTTTTTGCGTTTTTTAAAACACCCAGAATTTCCTACTCATCGTCAACTTATTCTTAATATATTTCCAGAACTAGCAAAAGAATTAGAGAATGCGCCTGATGAAAAAATTGCTGTCAGAGCTTTTCTTATTAAATTCGATCGTACTCATCGAAAAGCTATTACTCATATCGTGCACAATAACAGGTCGATTGTTGCAAAACAATCCAAAAAAGCACTTCGAGCTTTAGGCAATGCCATGGAGCATAAATGGCTTAAGCCAATAACTTATTCTGTCATACCAACCATCTTGCCGTTTTCGCCTTATGGAACAAATCATTTTAATTTTTCAATTATCGGCTATATCTTAAATAAAAAACAACACGATGTGCTCATGGTAGCTGTTCATGAAATCTCCCATTTTATATTTTTTAATTTACTAAAAAATATTGAGCAGGAAAGGAAAATAGAACTTCCAAAGCAAGTGAAGCACTTCTTAAAAGAAGCACTAACCGCCGCCATTTTCAACGAGGAACCATTAAAACATATTCTAAAAATCAAGGAGCATAAAGGGAATCCCGAAATTCAGGGGCTCTATGTTAAGTGGGCATCTCCCAAGCCAATCTTGTTAACAGATGTCATTCGTGGATATTATCGTAGAGCAAGAAAGAATAAAACTCCTTTCACTCGGCTTCTCGCAAAATTGGCAGTTGCGGGATATAAAAATCAGAATGCTTTTATAAAAAAGCGGGCATTATGGGATCGTTATGGTCAGCGGATACTTACAGAACCGAGGGTTAGAAAACAATATAGCGCCCCTATTATTATTAAAAAATAAAAGAGGGGTGCGGACGTTCCACACCCCTTGCCCTATCTACTGGAGTTGCGATTTAGTTTTCGCACTCCTCGCAGTTGATGTTGCAGTCGAAGCAGTCGGGGCAGTAATTCTCCTCGGCCAGTCTTGACCCTGCCTGCATAGGCAGAGCGAGAATGGTTTCGAACCCAGGACCTTCCTGAATTCGTGGCTCATTGCGACCTCGCTCAACAACCTCCACATCCATGTTTCACCTTCCCTTCTTCGCCGTCACGACAATTGAGGCATGAGAACCCCTTTTGCCAAGAGATCCCCAAGGAATGTCCGACCTTTACCACCGGCGAACCTTTCGGTGAGGTCAACTGCATCATACCATTTTTCTCGGTCTAGTCCACCGAGAAGCATGTAGGCGTCCTTATTGAGATAACACGAGAAACGTTGGCCGAGAAATGCTATGCCACCAAACGACTCAGGGCGCATTCGAAGCCGGGGGCTGACTTTAGCTTGTGGTGGCATTATTGTCTCGGATTTATGTTCCGAGTTTTGCTGGGTGAGTTGATTGAAGACATACTCTATATCTTGTGGAGCCATGTAAGGATCGGGTGTGTTGAGAAATCCATTACACATCTTTGCCTCCATGCGGCATCCTCCACCGCACCAAGGAAGAACCTTGCAACTATGGCACAACTTCGGAAGCAAACTCCCGTCTCTCCACATCACCATTCGCTTCCAGATCGTTGCAAGTTCCTCTAACAAAAGATTCCCGCAAGAGACATCTAGATGGGAGCAGGGGCGTATAGCACCATCGTATCCCACAGTGAGAGAAGTAATCCCCGCTAGACATCGACGACCCATAAACGCTCTGTATTTGTCCACCTCTTTAATGCCACAGAGCGGATAGCTTTCCAGTACTCCCACCGCTAGGTTTTCTTCCTCACCTGTGGAGTGAAGTGTTGCAAGATACTCTCGAAATTCTTCGAGATCAAGCGAGAACTCACTGAAATCCGAGCAATTACCTGGGCAACCCGCTCTGGTTGAGTTGAAGTGATGAAGTCCAAGTGATTTCACTAAACGTGCTGTTTCACGAACAACCCCTTTGTTTTTCTGTGAAATCACCATGTTCACGTCAACCGGCACTCCTGCGGTTTGAAGTAGACGAATTCCACGGAGCGTTCTTGTAAATGCTCCGTGACGTTGTGCAATAGCATCATGCACTTCTGCGGTCGGACCCATGAGTGAAGTTAACACTGCTGATACATGAAGTGCTTTGAATCGCTCCGCATCTTCCTTTGTTAGTGTAACTACGCTTGAGTTAACGCCAGCTGTTATTCCAGTCTTGGTTGCAAGTTCAAGCGCACGGAAGAGCACTGGCTTGTTAAGGAGTGGTTCGCCTCCAGTAAGGACAATGTGAAACACATGATTGATGGCGAGTTGTGCCATGATTTGTTCGGTGTTTTCCAACGAAAGATCCGAACATGACGGGGTTTCGTTAGCTGTCCGCCAATAGTTATAGCAATGAAGGCATTGGTTGGGACAACGTGAGGAAATCTCTACTTGGGCTACGAGAGGAGCACTCAATGTTTTGTACATGTTGGTACCAACCTCCTTCCTGTTGTAAATGTGCTTAGCTTTGATAAATCCACTACGGATTCATCATAATATAAACAATAACACAAGTTTTTGATTTATGCAACTTTAAGATAAGTGAGTTCAAGAAACTAGCGCAATCTCCTCTGGTTAAGTAAAGTATGCGGATGA
>JBBTRD010000033.1:0-8028 GCA_038065335.1 Patescibacteria group bacterium
TTTGTGTTAAATGAGGCGACCGGATGGTAATCCGCGTAGCGTTAGTGATGGAGGGGATATGGCGAGCGATTATTTCACTTCGAGTATTTTGTACTGCTCTACGCCCTTTGGGGTGCGGACTTCGACGGTGTCGCCCTTTTTGTGGCCAAGAAAAACCTTGCCGAGAGGAGATTCGTTGGAGATGAATCCGGCGCTGGGATTTGATTCGGTGACACCGACAATAACAAACTGCTGGGGGCCCTTGCCGGCATCGGCCGTAACAGTAGAACCAACGATAATAACCCCGCCGGATTTACTACCATCGGAGATAATGACGACATTTTCGAGGATTTGACGGATTTCTTCGATGCGACCTTCATTGACGGATTGGGCCTCTTTGGCGGCGTCAAATTCGGCATTTTCGGACAAATCGCCCTGCTCTTTGGCTTCCTTGATTCGATTAGCGATTTCCGGACGCAAAACATTAGTCCGCTCCAGAAGTTCGTTCTTGAGTTTTTCTAAACCTTCCTTGCTAAAATATTGGTTGGGCATATTGTTATCTAAAAATTAAAATCTAAAATCTAAAAAATTGTATTATATGTATATCATAATAAACCTTTCAATACAAGGCTTTGCTGTATATTTTAGTTTTTACATTTTATTTTTTATTTTCCGGATTAAAATACCATTTCAAGATATTGTTGGCGGCGCGAATGGCTAAGCCCTCTTCGGTGGGATTTTCCACTAATATCGTCATGGCAATCTCGGGATGGTCGAACGGCGCGAAAACAGTGAAGAGGGAGTTAATTTGCTGATTATTAATGACCTGGGTCGTCCCGGTCTTGGCCCCGGCCGTAACCGGTAAATCTTTCAAAAGAGTGGCCGTGCCGGACAAAATAGTTTCGCGCATATCATCTTTTACGATGGCTAGATTTTTGTCATTGAAAGGCAGTTTTCCGAGAGATTTGGATTCAAAAGTTTGGACGGTATTTTTATCATTATCGACGATTCGACTGGCTACGCGGGGCTGGTACATTATGCCGCCATTCGCGACGGCGGACAGATAAGTATTGAGCCAAAGAGGCGTGACCGATAAATCCCCTTGGCCAACTGAAATATTGTAGGTGTCGCCTTGATACCACGACTCACCCCGAGTCTGTTTCTTCCAATCGGGCGTCGGCACAAAACCATGGCCCTCGCCGGGTAAATCAACGCCTAAAATTTTGTCAACAAAACTTGTTTTAAAATACTGGACCATCCTGTTGATGCCGAGACCGACGATATTTCCAAATCCCCCGCCTACTGTCGCGAAGAAAACATTGCAAGAATTAGCAATCGACCGACGCAAATTAAACGAACCGTAATCCGATCGCCAATTATTAAAAATGTAAGTCTCATCAGGATTGAATGGGTTGGGAATGGAAATACTAACACAATCCTGAATCGTCGTCTTCGGCGTAATCACACGCTCCTCTAGGCCCATCAAACCCATCAACGGTTTAATGGTGGAACCGGGATTATAAATACCGCTCACCACTCGATTAAATAAAGGCCGAGCCTTGTTTTCAAATATTGACGCGTATTCAGCTGGAGACAAACCATTGGAAAAAACATTATTATCAAATCCCGGGAAACTGACCATTGCTAGAACCGCGCCCGTTTGGGGGTTTTGAACAATCGCCGCTCCGCGGGACAAACCAACGCTCACCAAAACACTGCGTAACTCATTATAAACATGTTCTTGGAGATCGGCATCAACGTTTAAAACAACATTGCCGCCATTCTTGGCCTCGACATTTATCGTACGGGTTGTGTCGCCAAAAAATATCTGGCCATGTTCACCCCGCAGTGTCGATTCATATTGAGCTTCAATACCGAGCCGGCCAACCACATCAGTAGCCGTGTAATATGAATCATTAGCGAGGTCATCTTTATTGACTTTGCCGATATATCCAAGCACCGTTGAAAATTCCGGTCCCTTAATATAGACGCGCTGAATGTCGGGAATAATATAGACGCCAGAAACCTTGAGCCCTTGAATCGCTAAAATCTGATCTTTCTGAAGATTATCGGCGATGGAAAAAATATTCACCCGCTGAATCTCGTCATTAAGTTTAGTGACGAGAACTTCAACGCTCATGCCTAAAGCGACGCTAAGTTGATCCAGTTTAAGCGTCCCGTCATTTAAAGCTATTTTTAATTCTTTGGAAACACCAACCACGTCAAATTGAGGAACATTTTTAACTAACGGCCGGCCGTTCTGATCAAAAATAATTCCTCGAGCTGGCGGAATAGAAAAACTAGCGGAACGATTCTGAAAAGCCAGACTTGAATAATAGGAGTAATGGACGACGCTCAAATTGGCGCTCACTAGAAAGATTGCCCCCAACACGCCCGCGACGCCCCAAAATATTATTTTGAAGACCGTGGGCCGAATGGGCCGTTCAATGTTTGAAAACGCGCTATTATCATCCAGAAGAGTTTCTTCAGGCGTAACAACATCGTCTTCAGTATGAATATAATATTTTTTAGGCATCCGGGTAGTAGAAATTCGACCTGCGCTTTTGGTTTTTATGCCTCAATACGTTTTATCGAATATCTATGGAAAATGTGATTATGCCAAATATTTAACTTAAGCGCCAGAAAAACCTAGTCGAATTTTCACTACCCGGCATTTCGTGAAAAATAAATGAAACGAAAAACAAAAAAGGTGATGGCAAACTCAACTGCGACAATACTCAATATTGCCGGCGAGAGAAAAATATCAAAAAACATTGCTGTTAATTCCGATTCGTAAACAAAATGAATGATCATCCACGACACGCCTTCTCCAAAAGCAAAAAGACCCAGACCGAGTAATATAAACGGCGCGAGCGCGACAAGAGAATCATTTTCATTCATTGATTTCAGATTTAAGAATTGATTTAAAAGATGCCAGACCCAAGCCATCGCTAACCATGCCCCGATAATGGTCCCGAAATATGTTCCAATAATCAGCTCGGTTATACCGGCGAAGATTATTCCCAGACCAATCACCCAACGATGAACACCAAAAGTTATTGCCAAAACCGACAATAATACCATTATACCAAAGCCGGATGGTAAGCCGGTCAGCGCCGGAAACACAATACCGTCGGCAATAAATACAACAAACCAGACACCGATAATGGCAAGATGCCTCATGGTTGGACAACGACGACGGAGCCTTGGCCGGGCTGAATCGAAGGACTAATATTTACCTTTTTAAAAAGCTGGGTATCGTTATTTTCGACTCGTCGAACAATTCCAATTATCAAACCGGCTGGAATCAAATCGTCCCCCGTCGTCACAATGGTATCCCCTTCCGAAATAATATCAGCTTGCGTCACCAACTCAAAATTCAGACCGTCAGCCAACGCGCCGCGCGCGATACCGCTGGTCTGACCGTTCAACACTCGACCGGTAACTGAAAAATTGGAATCAGTCATGAGCATCACGCGGGACGAAGTTGAAAAAACTACAACCACCTTTCCAATAAGCTCACCGGCCGGCGAAATAACGGTTTGACCAGCCATAACCCCATTCGTCGAACCCTTATTAATTAAGGCCCGGTAACCGTCCGGCGCGAAAGAAATATTAAATATGCCCGCCGGCAATAAAGTCTTTTTTAAACGAGCGGCTAAACCGGCTGTTTTTTTGAGAGTCTCGTTTTCGATTTGCAGAGATTCGATGACTGCCGTGGTTGAAACATAATGGGCCATCAAATCACGAAGTCGAGCGTTCTCGACCGATAAATCTTTCCATTGTTTTATATATCCAAACCACTCTCGAACTTGACCAGCCGCATCAAACAACGAAACACCCGCGGATATGCTTGGCGCGTATTGGCGACGCACCGCATGAAGCGTGACAATATTTAACACCATCAGTATGGCCAATACCGCCATGGCGCCGAATAAAAATTTAGAAATACTCTTATCACGCATTTTTTAGAAGAAATTATCGCTTTGGGTAGACAGGAGCATTGGTCGAAGCTCATCAAGATGCTCCAAAACAAACCCGCAACCCCGCGCTACCGCCGTCAATGGATCATCCACAATTTTAACCTCCAACTTCGTTTCATGAGCAATCAACTCGTCAAAGCCTTTCAAAAGCGCGCCCCCGCCAGCGAGAAAAATATGGCGATTCACTAAATCAGCCGTCAGTTCCGGCGGGGTTTCTTCAATCGTGTTTTTGATGGCCGTGACGATACTTTTAACCGATCGATAGATGGCCGTCCGAATTTCTTCTGAAGTAACCGCGAGCTCTTTTGGCAATCCGGAAACCAAATCTCGACCCCGGACTCGGCCTTCAATCTCTTCGGCCAGAGGATAGGCGGAACCCAGATGAATTTTTAAATTTTCGGCCGTCGCTTCGCCAATCAGCAAGTTACGTTCTTGGCGCAGATAACGCAGAATATCGTCAGTGAGCTTGTCGCCGGCAATTCGAAGAGAGCGCGAAGCGATTATTCCGCCCATCGAAATTACCGCCACTTCGGTCGTCCCGCCACCCATATCAACGATGACATTGGCCACGGCCTCTTGGACCGGTAAACGCGCGCCAATCGCCGCGGCCATCGGCTCTTCAATCAAATATACTTCTCGCGCGCCGGCGCTGTAAGTTGCGTCTTCCACCGCCCGTTTTTCCACTTCCGTTACTCCTGACGGGACGCCGATCACGACCCGCGGTCGCGGTAATAAAGCAAATCGACCTTGATGGACCTTGTCAATAAAATACTTGAGCATCTGTTCGGTTACTTCAAAATCTGAAACAACGCCATTCACCAGCGGGCGGGTAACGGTAATATAGCCCGGCGTTCGGCCAACCATCGTCCGAGCTTGAGTGCCAATTGCTAGAATTTTTCCGGTTTTTTGATTTAAAGCGACGATCGACGGTTCGTTGATTGTAATCCCTTTGCCATGAACATAAACCAAAGTATTGGCCGTTCCCAGGTCAATACCGATATCTTGCGACCAAAAACTAAAAAGCTTGTTTAGCACGGGGAAAAGAGTTAAATCCGATACTCTAGGATAGCAGAAAAATACCAGAAAACAACCCCAACTAAAGCATCAGGAAAAGATAAAAAGATTAGTAGGCTTGGGCGAAGAGCCACTTATGAATGGCTGGTTGACCGCAATGGACACAAGGTGTGTCAGAGAGGACTTCTTGAATACGATCCAGTTCGAGACAGCGAGTGCCGGCTTTAGTTTCTTCTTTGATAATCGCTTCGCAGGATGCTTCCTCGCACCACGGCGCGCGGATAAACATTTTCTTTTCAGTCATGATTGATTTGAATTCAGTCCAAGTCGAGACTTCGGTCGTTAAAGCATCTCGAGACTGTTCGGATTTTTTGAACAAATCTTTTTGAATGGTTTCGAGCAAGGCTGGCACTTCCAGCGCCAGTAAATCGACGCTCGTTTCATGCTTCGCAAAATTATCGCGTCGGACAAGCGTGGCTGTTTTTGCTTCTAACTCTTTACCGCCAACTTCAAGGCGTAATGGCACTCCTTTTAATTCCCAGTCGTTAATTCGAAAACCGAGCGTCTTGCGAAAATCAACATCGGAAACAACCCGCACACCCGCGTCTTTAAGTATTTTATGAATATAACCAACATAAGTGGCTACTTTTTCTTCTATTTCTGGACCTTTGCCAGCAATACCGATAATAACGACCTGTTGAGGCGCCACGGCCGGGGGTAAAACCAAACCCGAATCATCGCCGTGGACAAAAATCAAACCCCCAATGGCTCGCGTGGAAAGACCCCATGAAGTTTGGTGAGCTAATTTTTTGTTCCCCGCTTCATCTAGATATTCAACATTAAAGACTTTGGTGAAATGGTCGGCTAAATAATGAGAAGTAGCTGATTGTAAGGCCTTGCCATCCGGCACGACAATTTCGATAGAATAAGTTTCAGCGGCGCCGGCGAATTTTTCCGATTGACTCTTCAGACCGACATAGGGCGCGATAGCGTAATGCTCGCGATAAAACTTGGCATACCATTCCAAAGCCGTCATGACCATGGTCATGGCATCTTGTTTGTCAGAGTGAACCGTGTGGCCCTCTTGCCATAGAAACTCGGAAGTACGCAAAAATGGATAAGTCCGTTTTTCCCAACGGACAATATTGCACCATTGATTGAGTTTCATGGGTAAATCGCGATGACTCTGAACCCAATCGGCAAACTTTTTGGTAATCACGGTTTCCGACGTGGGACGAACGGCGATTGGTTCGACCAGTTCTTCCCCGCCCGCGTGAGTCACCACGGCTAGTTCGGGCGAGAATCCGGCGACGTGTTCTTTTTCTTTTTCAAAAAGACTCATGGGAATAAAGATGGGGAAATAACAATTCTGAACACCGTCTTCTTTAAACCAACCATCAAGCACGGCTTGAGTTTTTTCCCAAATCGCGTAACCGTGGGGCTTGATAATCATGCAACCCTTCACATCGGCGTACTCGGCTAAACCCGCCCGTAACACGACATCGTGATACCAATCCGAAATATTTTCGGATTTTTTCGTCAACCCCTTTTTTTCGAATATTTTAGACATAAATTACAAAGTGTCTGATTTTAACCGATTGGGCCATGCTCTTTGACCCAGTAGCGGAAGGGGACCCTCTGGGGAAACCGACGGGACTGGTTTCCTGGGTCTGGGGCAAAGAGCATGGCCCAATCGGTTTTTTACTTATTTGATAAAAAATTTAGCAACGTCTTTGTAAGTGATATAGAGCATCAGCGCGACAAGAAGATAAAAGCCGGCCATATTAATAAAACCCTCAACACTCTTTCGGACCGGCGAGCCTTTGACTTTCTCTGCCAAGAGGAGCACCACTCGACCGCCATCCAGCGCGGGGAACGGAATGATGTTCAAGACGGCCAGATTAATCGAAATCATGGCCACAAACTGGAGGAGGTAATTAAGTCCCACTCGCGCCGCTTGACCCGTTAAACTAGCAATGCCGATCGGCCCCGAAACGTCCGCTATCAATTTACCATGAATAACCAGAGTTTTCAAAAGCGCGTAATAACCCTGCACGGTGGCAATAGTGAGAAAGGCCGCGTCAGAAATCCCCCGCCAAATCGCTTCGTACCACGGATAAGCAACCGTCCCCGTCAAAGCTAACGAAACACCAATGGCGCCTTGACCTTCCGGCGGATTGACTCGCGGAGTGAGTGTTTTTTCGACAAGACTGTTTCCTCGTTCAATCTCCAATACTAAGGGCCGACCTAGATGAGACGCAACAGCGTCTTGAATGTCTTTGGTAGTGTAAATGGGGGTAACGGTTCCGTCCTGTTTGTAACTGGCAATCGCATCAAGAGACTGCAGGCCGGCGATTTCGGCCGGACTGCCGGCTGTCACGCCAACAATTTGAACTTTTATATTTTGAGCCGAACCCGTATCGCCATCAATCAGGCCAATTCGCAAACCAAAAAAATTAACAATCATCAACAGACCCGCCGCCAACAAAAAGTTCATCACCACGCCCGCCACTAATACCAGTATTCGATTCAAAAACGAGGCCGAAGCGAAACTGCGCGCTCCGCGCTCATCTCCATTCTCACCAAGAATTTTTACAAACCCGCCGAACGGAATCCAATTGAGCGAATAAGTCGTCTCACCCTTTTTCCAACCCACCAGCCGCGGCGGAAAACCAAATCCAAATTCCTCCACCTTCATCCCCGCCCGCTTGGCCATTATAAAATGACCAAACTCGTGCACCAGCACGAGCACCCCAATCACAATAATAAATATAATCGCCGTCAGCATCCCAGTATATCAACTTCCAGAATTCCTTCTGGCGTTTAATTTAACTACACAATATTGCTCCAATAACAATTCTCCCTAGGGACAAGTATAATGTAAAGGAATTATCCAAGCCAACTGGAAGTTGTATTACTGGGCATTGATATTCAATATACAACAAAAATAAACGCTCTGCCAACGCCTTTTTTTGTGGCTCTTGTTCCTTCCACCCAAACCCCCGACTCGACCGATAATCGGCCGGCTCCTGCGGCCGGCCGTCATCTAGAC
>JBBTRD010000034.1:0-9242 GCA_038065335.1 Patescibacteria group bacterium
CGCTGCAAAAATAAAAAATACCGCGTGTTACTTGCGCGGTATTTTTTTAAATTAACTCTATTGAACCGATTTGAAAATGTGCTCGAAGACTTTGGGTTCGTGTTCGGCGAGGTTGGCCAGGATTTTGCGGTCGATGGCGACGTTAGCTTTGAGAAGTTGATTGATGAACTTGGAATAAGTGGTGCCATAGACCCGGGTGGCGGCATTTATCTTAATGGTCCAGAGTTGGCGCATCGTGCGTTTCTTTTTTTTGCGGTCGGCAAATTGGAAACTCCAAGCGTGGAGCAAAGCTTCCTTGGCTTGACGGTATTTGCTTTTGCGGGTCCACAAAAATCCCTTCGTGTGCTGAAGGAGTCGTTTGCGTCGTTTTGTGGCTCTTACTCCTCGTTTAACTCTTGGCATGGTTTATAACTTGTCTGTCGCTCTGCCAGCAGCTTCGCTGCCACGGCAGGACGCTCTTAGCCGACTTCTTCGTTAAATCCTTCGCTTGCTCCTCGTCATATGTCTATATGACTCGTCGCAATGCTCGGATTTGCCTCGAATTCGGCCAAGCAGACTGCGTTCTAATTATTTTTTATTTAAAAATTAAAGCTTTTACTTTATCAATAAGTTCATGCGGGACGATTTTATCACCCCGCTTATCGCGGGACTGGTCGCCGGTAGCTTTGGAATTAAAATGATTTTGGCCCGGAGGTCGTTTCATGACTTTGCCTGTGCCGGATATCTTAATTCGTTTCGCTAATGATTTGTTTGTTTTTCCGGTGAATGACATATGGATAGTGATTAGGACTTAGCCATTAGAACTTAGTCTTCCGAGCACAATTTTCTAGTGGCTAATCACTAATGGCTAACTACTGTTTTTTAATAGTGATGACCCAGCCGTAGGGGCCTCGTTTGATTTGTTCTTGAATCGTATAGGGCTCGGTGATGTTTGTGAGAAACTGTTCGAGTTTCTGTTTGCCCATCGGGGCGAGTGCTTTTTCGCGACCGCGGAGGGTCAGTTCTAATTTTAAAATATTACCCTCGTTTAAAAACTCAAGGGCTTTTTTGGCCTTGAAAGCGATGTCGTGAACACCGGTTTTGAAACCGATTCGTACTGTTTTTAGCTCGATACGTTGTTTTTTGGCCCCGCCGGTTTTCTTTTCCTGGCGTTCTTTCTGATAAATGTACTTGCCGTAGTCCATAATCTTTGTGATCGGGGGGACGGCATTTGGGCCGACTTCAACAAGGTCTAGATCATTGTCTCGGGCAAGCTGGAGCGCATTTTGGATCGTCATGACGCCAAGCTGTTTACCAGCAGGGTCAATTACTTGAACCTGAAGGGCTCGGATTTGATTGTTGAGCGGTAGGTGTTTTACCAACGTGTTGTAATTTCTATCAGTGCTCATAATAACATACTTCATTTCAAAAGACAATTACTAGTCCCATTTTTTATTATTTAAGTTATACTCTACGGATGGACATAAAAGTTCTCTACGAAGACAATCATCTCATCGCTGCGTATAAGCCGGCGGGAGTTTTGGTTCAAAAAGGCGAAGGGCCGGAGCATGACGATGATACATTATACTGGCAGGTCAAAATGTTTTTGAAAGAACGGGATCAGAAACCGGGGAATGTTTTTCTGGGTGTTTTGCACCGTTTAGATCGAGTGGTGTCAGGGATTGTGCTGTTTGCTAAGACGTCCAAGGGCGCGGCCCGATTATCAGAGCAGATTCGCGAACGGACCATCACAAAGATATATCATGCGGTGGTGGAGGGTCATGTTGATTTAGAAGAATCGATGCTTATTGACACAATTCGCAAAGATTCAGGATCAATCAAAGCCATCGTCGGTGGCGATGCATCAATAGAACTGGGAAACGAAGCCGTGTTGTATTATTGGCGATTACAATCAAATCAAAAATATTCACTTTTGAAAATTCAGCTCGAGACGGGAAGGTTCCACCAGATTCGGGCCCAGCTCTCGGCCATTGGCCATCCGATTGTCGGGGATGTGAAGTATGGCGCGTCTGAAGCTTTGACAGATCGTTCAATTATGCTTTGTGCCACCGAGCTTCATTTTAAAACTGCCACTTCGGATGAAAACATCAAAATTTCCATTGAGATTCCGGCGGAATTTGAACAAATTTTGGGCTAAACTATTTTTTGACTTTTAATGGTTTTCCCTGTATGCTACGAATATGGGGATGAATTGGATTCGACAGGACTTTAACATTAATAGATTCTTGGAGTGGATGGCCGTTAACCACTATAATTTCCCGACTAAACCTTGTAACTGGCAATCAAAATACCACTTACGCTTTCGCCTAACTTCAGTTAAGCAGGAAGCCATTCTACCGCGATGCTCGCTAGCGGATTCTAGAGTGTCATCAGCGAACTTTAGCAGAAACGTTACTCTTCCGTTCTCTGCTGAACCAATGAAGAGTTAGCCGATTATCATTTTGCTGGTTCTTAGATATTCGGCGACAAAAATAAATTAGCTACCTAAGTACATATCTATTATTGTGGGCTCTGGACGAGGTTTCGATACCTCCATCTCCACCAAATTAAAACAGTCCCGCCATGGCGGGACTGTTTTAATTCTTATTTTGTTTCGAACGAACTAAAATAAGAATCAATTTATTTTCCGGAATCGTTTTTGAGGAGGTCGATGGCCTCGCGGACCGTGGTCATGAATTGGGCGGGGAAGATGATAGTGGAGTTTTTCTCGATACTGATTTCGGCCATGGTTTGAAGGGTACGGAGTTGAAGGGCGACAGGGTGGGAGGCGATAATGTCAGCGGCTTGGCCCAACTTTTCGGCCGCTTGAAACTCGCCTTCGGCGGCGACAATTTTGGCCCGGCGTTCCCGTTCAGCCTCGGCTTCTTTGGCCATGGCTCGTTGCATGTTGTCGGGCAAGACGACGTCCTTGATTTCCACGGCCGTCACTTGCATGCCCCACGGTTCCGTGTGAGCATCGATTACATTTTTAATTTGTTCGTTGATACTGGGCGTTTCGGAAAGGAATTGATCAAGCATGAATCGGCCGACGACATTGCGGACCGTGGTTTGACTGATTTGATTGACGGCGTCGTGCACATTTTCAATGGCCACGACCGAGCGTTCCGCGTCTACGACTTTGTAATAGGCGACGGCGGCGATATCAATCGAAACGTTATCTTTGGTGATAATCTTCTGGGAGGGGATATTCATGGTCACAGTCCGCAATTGGACCCGGGTCATTCTTTCAAAGATCGGGATAACGTAGATGATACCGGGACCGCGGGTGCCAGTGAGACGGCCAAGCAAAAAAATAACGCCCCGTTCGTATTCCTTAATAACTCGAATACCGCGCAACAAGAGAATCCCGACTATTACCAAGAAGTAAAATAGAAGTATGTTCATGGCTCGATAATCCCACTAATTGAAATTTTATGCAAGAGCTTGTAGTAAAAAAATGGGGTCCATCGTGAGAGGTACGGGCGGGCGAAACGCCGCGCGTGTACATCACGATGGACCACCGGGTTGTGGTTGGGCTGGAGGATTTTACACTCCGCCCGTCCCCTCTGTAGAGGGGACTTGTTTTGTCGATGCGTGCGTAGGGCGGTATCGCTTTGGTACCGCTCGGTGCTACTTCGGAGCACCGCGGTTGAACAGAGCCGGGGCCTCTTTCATTCCCGGTCTCTGTTGAACCGCAGGATGTGCCTCTCTCTTCACTTTGCCTGCCGGGGCATGCGCGCCGGCCAGGACAGCGAGAAGATAGGTCATCCGCTCTCCTTTCTTCTAAGACGACAAAGTTGAACCAGTCCCGAAACACCAGAGTACACCCGCTGGGTATTTGTTGTCAACAGGGAGTGTGGATTAGTCTTCGGTACTGCCTCGTTGTTTGGCCCGGGCGACGTCTTTTTTCTTGATGGAAGAACGTTTGTCATATTTCTTTTTGCCTCGAGCGATACCGACAAGGAGTTTTAATTTTCCTTTTTTATCGTAAATTTTTAAGGGAATAAGAGTTAGACCTTGGGATTGGGAAAGAGTTAATAAAACGTTGATTTGTTTTTTGGACAATAAAAGCAGGCGAGTGGCCGTCGGGTCATAATCGGGGGGCGTGTTATTGGGTTGGTAAGGCGAAATGGTCGCGCCGATGAGCTGGGGCCGGCCGTTGAGAATTTTGACGAACGAACCCTTGATTGAAGCCTTGCCACTCTTGATGGCCTTCACTTCGTGACCCTTCAACACCAAACCGGCCTCGAGTGTTTCCAGGATTTCATAATCAAAGCCCGCTTTGGAATTGTTCACGTATTCGGCCATAAAACAGTAATTAGCAATTAGAACTTAGCCATTAGCAAAAAATCTAACAATCCTCTTAGTATATAGGAATTAGAAAAAGGAGCGAAGCCCCGGTTTCTATAGAGGTTTAGCCTCTATAGCTTGAAAAATATCTAATAGCTCGCTCTACTTGCGTTCTTCGAGGATTGTTTTTACCTTTAGTTCTTGGCTGGCGCGGAGGATGGTGAGTTTGATTTCGTCGCCGACTTTGAGTTTTTTGAGTAGTTCTATTAAATCGGTGTCTTCGGGGATTTCTTCGCCGTTGACGTGGGTGATGATGTCGTTTTCTTTAATGCCGGCGCGGTCGGCCGGGGAACCGGGGACGACGGCGACGGAATTGGGGCGATGGTCGCGGACGACTAGAGCGCCGCGATCGCGGGCGAGGTGATATTGGTTTTGGAATTTTTTATTGAGGGGCAAACAAAGCAGGCCCAAAAACGGTTTGACGATTCGGCCGAATTTGGTAATGTCATCCAAGTCCTGTTTGGCCCAATTAATCGGGATGGCGAAGCCAATGTTCTGGGCGCCAAAGATAATGGCCGTGTTGATGCCGATGGCTTCGCCGTTTAAATTAATGAGCGGTCCGCCGGAATTGCCTTGATTGATGGCGACGTCGGTTTGGAGAACGCCGCGCAGATGTTCCATTTCGCCTTCGGTGCCAAGGGCGGCCGAGATAGAGCGGGCCATGCCCGAGATAATTCCCTTGGAAACGCTGTTGCGGAACATACCCAAAGCGTTGCCGATGGCGATAACGGTCTGGCCCAGCTCGAGTTTAGTGGAATCGCCGAGGGCAATAACAGGCAAATCTTTGGCTTCAATTTTAACCACGGCGATGTCGCTGATGGGGTCCCGAGCCAGAACATGGCCGGCATATTCTTTGCCATCATTGGTTACCACGGTATATTCAGCCGCAGTATCAAAAACAACGTGCTTGTTGGTAAGAATCAAACCGTCGGATTGGACGATAAAGCCCGAACCGCCACCGACTTTTATTTTTTCTCCGCTTGTCGGTGGCTTACCTTCGTATGGGGCCTGATTAAAGCCAAACGGATTGGGCAAATGAGGCGGGAAAAGTATCGCGCCCTGAATTGTCGGCATAAATTTAGAAATGACGATACTAACCACACCCGGGTAAACTTTTTTGACCGCCTCGATAGGCAATGCGTCGTATTGAGTGGAATCCATAAAATATATAGTACCATAGCTCAAGCTCCAGCCCAAGCGGTATTCCGGGTACGCGTCAAAATTATAGTGGCTTTCGCTTGAGACAAACTCTAGCGATTTGTGTTAGAATTTGGAGGATGATTAAACAGGATATTAAAAAAGCTCTTGTCAATATTATCCACGAATTTTGGGGGAGCGACAGCTTGGCTGACTTGGATATAGAAGTGGTGAAGCCGAATAATAATCAAGGTGACTATGCCAATAGTTCGGCTTTTGGGTTGGGTAAAAAATTGGATTTAAGTCCGGCCGAGATTGCATCGAAACTGGTTCAAGCGCTCGACGGTAAAATTGTTGGCGTTAGTCGAATAGAATCTGCGGGCGGATTCGTTAACTTTTTCGTTACCCCCGAATATCTTCACGAGGAGCTTTTGAATATTTCCAAGCAAGAAAATTACGGCGCCAGCGAAACCCTGAAAGGCAAAACAATTATGGTGGAGTTCACCGATCCCAATCCGTTCAAGCTTTTCCATATTGGTCATTTAATGTCCAATACAATCGGAGAATCTATCGCGCGACTTTACGAAGCTCTGGGGGCTCGAGTGTTGCGCGTTAATTGGCAAGGAGACGTCGGTATCCATATTGCCATGGCCGTCTGGGCGATAAAAGCCGGAAAAGTAGGAAATATTCCCGCTGATGATGCCCCGATTATGGATCGGGTGAATTATCTGGGTCGGGCTTATACGGCCGGTTCGTTGGCATACCGAGATGGAGGTCCGAAAATTAAAGCTGAAATTGAAGCGGTCAATGCCGAAATATACGCCAAAGATAATTCGGAAGTCGTTGAAATTTATAACAAGGGAAAAACTTGGAGTTTGGATTATTTCGAAGAGATATATAAAAGACTAGGCACGAAATTCGACCACTATTTTTTTGAGAGTGAAATCGGGCCAATCGGTCTGGAGATCGTCAAACAAAATCCGGAAGTTTTTAAAGAAAGCGAAGGGGCGATCGTTTTTAAAGGCGAGGAATACGGACTTCATACGCGCGTGTTCGTGAATTCAAAAGGCCTGCCGGTCTACGAAGCCAAAGAATTGGGTCTGAACAAAACTAAATTCGATCTTTATCATCCCGAACTTTCGATTATTATTACGGGAAACGAGATTAACGAATATTTTAAAGTATTACTGAAAGTTATGTCTTTGATTATGCCAGAAGTGGCCGAGAAAACTCGCCATATTGGCCATGGCATGATGCGATTGACGACCGGCAAGATGTCTTCTCGGACGGGAGATGTGGTAACAGCCGATGCGTTGATTGAGCAGACCAAGGCTAAATTAAAAGACAAAGAAAGCGTCCAAACCATTACTGACCCGAAAGAACGGGAAAACACCGCCGAGGCCATCGCCATCGGGGCCATTAAATATTCAATTCTTAAACAAAGTCCCGGCAAGGATATTGTTTTTGATTTTGAAAAATCACTGGCCATCAAGGGTGATTCGGGGCCGTATTTGCAATACACCTACAGCCGCTTGTTCAGCATTTTGAAAAAAGCTGAACAAGCGAATTTTCAATTTTCAATTTTCAGTTTACAGTTGTTGAAAGAAGAATCTGAATTAAATTTGATAAAATATTTTTTGGAATTTCCGGAGGCGGTTCGAGAGGCGAGCGAGATGATCGCGCCCCAGCGTCTGGCGCTCTATCTTTTCGAACTGGCCAATCTAGCTAATAATTTTTATGAAAATGTTCATATTCTCGAAGACGAAGATTCCAGCCGAATGTCAGCTCGCTTGCTCCTTGTCCGCGTGACGGCCGAAATCCTCTCCCGCGGTCTTGCCATTCTCGGCATCAAAACCCCTGTCCGGATATAGCACCTTAGGGCTTATCGTGGTATAATATACACATGGCTATACAGTTTAATGAATCTAAAAAAGCACGATTACCGGAATCATTTCGGCCATTTTTCTGGTCTTATGATTTTAAAAAACTAGATCCCGATAATAATAAAAAAACCATCATCGTTCAAGTTATAAATTATGGCAACATGAAACAGTGGGCTTGGTTATTAAGATATTACGGCCTCAATACGATAAAGGAAATTTTATCATCCCTTCCTATAAATGAAATAAAGCCCCGGACCCGCGAACTAACTTCGCTGATATTTTCGGTTAATTATCGACCTTATGCGCCTCGAGGCACTTACCGATGATGGTAAAAAGATTTGGTCACTGCTCGAAAAGTTTGATGATTTTTATTTGGCCGGAGGTACGGCTCTTGCATTGCAGATAGGTCACAGGGTTTCTGTTGATTTTGATTTTTTTTCAAACGAAAAGATAAATAAAAATTTATTGTCTAAGGTCAAAAGGTTTTTTGACGGGTTTGATGTACGGCCAACTATCAACAATTCAGATGAACTTACTGTTTTTATAAATGATACTAAAGTCACGTTTCTCAAGTATCCATTTCCAGTGATTGATGATTTTGTAAAACTAGGAAAAATAAACTCGTTATCTATTGGGGAGATTGCTGCAACTAAAGCATATTCAATTGGTCGAAGAGGGGTATACAAAGATTATGTGGATCTCTACTTTACTATTTTAGAGGGCCGCGATTCACTAGAGGACGTTATTAAAAAGTCGGACAAAAAGTTCGGCTCGGAATTTAATTCACGTCTATTTTTGGAGCAACTTATCTTTATGGACGATATTGAATATGTTGACATAAGGTTTCTCAAAGAAGAAGTGTCAAAAGAAGTCATTCTAAACTTTTTTAAAAATAAAATTAAGGAACTACATCTCGATGATTCCGAGATGTGATAACGTACACCGGATTTGACAAAACATTTTTAGTATGATATCCTCTTAACGTTTGAGTACGTTTCCAATAACATCACAAAACAGGCGCTTTTAGCGCCGGAAAGGTTCTCGTGAGCACACAGATCACCATCCCGAGGACTTCCTTCTCGTCTGACGACATTAACCTCTTGTTCTTACCCCCGCGCCGGCAACTATCGGCGATCGAAGTCTTCGAGACGTCGCGGACGCGGCTGGCCGACGCCAAACTGGCGCCGATCAACATGTTCGACGGGTTCGTCAAACACCTCCCAGCCGACGGCCTGCCGTTCTTGCTCGTTCCGCCCCAGCCGAAGGCGGTCAATCAGATGGACTGGAACGAGCTCATGGCTCGTATCCGGTTGAATGGCAAGGTCGGTCGGAACTACCTCTCTGTGTCGGCTCTGAAGGACCTCGACCCGATGGTATCCGTTCCGCGGATGCTCGTCGACATCGAGGACGGCCGTGGCCGACTCAATATCAAGCCATCGGTCTCCGAGGCGGCCATCACGGCCGCAGGTCGTTTCGGCTACAGCGTCTGGACAGGGTACATCCACATGGTGGTGTTCACCGAGATACTGAACCACCACTACATGGACCTTGTCCGGGCGCGGTACGGCTCCGGCAACGTGCCGTTCCTGTACCTCCGCGGCGATGTTCCGGCGCTGGTCGCGTACTGGTACGACAACGCCAATCCGAAGTGGGGCGCCCCGTCCTTCGGGAGTGTTGTTGAAGGTTGATCCTTGACCTCTTGGCCTGATTGGCCATTGATGGTTGAGGATTGAAGTTGATTCCCTGGGTCGGTTGGGCCGGTCGGAGCGTAGCTCCGCCGGCCCTGTTTTAATTTTTTAAAAAAGCGAAGCCAATCAGATTTTTTAAATTTTAACACTACAGCGACCGACACCCTAATCCCCAGCGAGAAGTCGCGCAGGCCGAGGCCACGAA
>JBBTRD010000035.1:0-11001 GCA_038065335.1 Patescibacteria group bacterium
TCTCAAATCTGGAATATACATAAACTCATTCTTCTTCCGTATTACAGTTCTAACGTTGTTCACAATGTGGAGCAGACAAAAAAATCCTGATTTTAAGACTTAAAAAAGGGACCTGACCCCTTTTTCCCTCCGGTAAAAAATGTTATAATTGCGCCAGACTGGTGATTCCCGACGGAAGGAGGTGTCAAATGCGAAGGCGTAGGAAGGAGTTGAGTGAGTGCGCACAAGCTCTTTTGGAGCTTAACTCTGGAAGCCCCCCGGAGTTGTTCGAGGAGTTAATTGAGGATGGCCTTTTCTATCTCAATGAGTTGAGAAGGAAGAATCCTTGCAATCCGCTCTTGGTGAGCAGCATCACCTACAGAATTGACAGGGCTGAAGCCCTGCGCGATCAGAAGATGCGACAAGGTCAGAAAGAGGGGGCTTCTCTATGACACATCGTCGTTGGGAAAAGTGTTCGTGCAGTCCTTTGGACATAAGTCGCGAGCACTTTTCTTTTTCTGCTCCAACTCCTGAACACGTTTAGAACTCTGGTCTTGTGCATAAGTCCACATATATCTTATTGTCTTTATTTACGCTAGATGCTAAAATTGTCAGAAGGTATGAATATATCCAGAAAAGCCATACTCATAACAAGTGCCGTTATTTTATTAATTGTCGTGGGCACGACGGGATATTTTTATTGGGTTAATTCCAAAAAATCCGGAGCTCAAAACGCTTTAGAAAATTCTGGAAACATTTCTGAAGACATATCTAGTAGCGCGGCTAAAGGTGTTTTACCGTCAATTCAAACGAATCCTTTAGAAAATAAACCTGATGTTAATCCGGCCAATAAGGCCAATCCTTATCAGAATATTAAAACAAATCCTTTTTAATAACATGAAAATAAAATATCTTATCAGTTTTGTTATTATAGGTTTAGCACTTATTGGTTCGGTTGATTTTATTAATAAAGTTTTAGCTCAAGAAACGGTTAATTCGGCGGATATAAAATATCCGGTAGTGGAATTAGGTAACTGTGAAAGTCAATCCGCTTGCCGGTCTTATTGCGATGAGTCCGAAAATACGGATGTCTGTTTAGATTTCGCGGAGAAAAATAATTTAATGTCCGAAAAAGATGTCAGTTTGGCCAAAAAGTTTGTCGGATCGGGAAGCAAGGGTCCGGGAGGGTGTAGTGGGAAGCGATCTTGTAACACTTATTGCGATGATATAACCCATATTGATGAATGCGTGGCGTTCGCGGAAAAAAACGGTTTAATGTCGGTTGAAGAATTAGGAGAAGCCAAGAAAGTTCAATCCGCGATAGCTAAAGGAGTTAAACCGCCGGCTTGTGGCAATAAAAAAGAATGTGATGTTTATTGCGAGGATTCCAGTCACATGGAGGAATGCATTAATTTTGGCGTGGCGGCTGGTTTTATTCAGGGCAAAGAACTTGAAGATTCTCAAAAAATGTTAGCGGCGTTCAAGAGAGGGATCAGGCCGCTTCCTTGCCATGGCCGAAAAGCTTGCGATGAATATTGCGGTAGTCCCGACAATATGGAAGTTTGCATGAATTTTGCGGCGGAAGCGGGTTTCATGAATGAAAAAGAAAAAGACGATTCTCAAAAAATGTTAGCGGCGTTTAAAAAAGGCGTAAAGCCCCCGAATTGCAGAGGTAAAGAAGGATGTGATGATTATTGCGGGGAAGAAGAACACATGGAAGAATGTGCCAATTTTGCCGAAGCGGCTGGATTTATGACTTCAGAAGAGGCCAAAATGGCCCGTAAGACCGGAGGTAAGGGCCCCGGTGATTGTAAAAGTAAGGATGAATGCGACGCTTTTTGTGGTAATCCTGATAATCAGGAAACTTGTTTTAATTTCGCTAAAGATAATGGCATGATGTCAGAAAAAGATCTAAAAAGAATCGAAGAAAGAAAACAAGAAATGGGTCCACCTAAGCCCGGAACCATCAATCCGGGCGGGCAAATGATGCCCCAACAAGCCGGTCCGGGAGGATGTAAGGGTCCGGAAGAATGCAAAGAATATTGCGATACTAATCCAGACGCGTGCAAGGATAAAGTTAAAGGTTCTAATGGGCAGGAAGATAGACGAGGTCCCAACAGAATTGAAGAACAAAGACCTCAAGTTCGACCTTGCGAAGGGGATAATTGTAAAAATGGTCTTCCTCGCGAATTACAGCCCGAGCGGGAATTACGGGAAAACAAAGAGTTAAGACCTTCGAACGAAATTTCTCCCAGCAGTCTCATTGATTTTAAGTCACTGTTTGGGTCTTTAACGAATCTGATTCTATCGGCCTTTGAACGCTAATAGAAGGGTATCCTTTAAATTTTGTTCTATTGTTTTTACTGATTCATTTTGTTATCGTATACTTCTTATCAGCGGGGATGTTTCTGGTGTTTAATAGATATATCAAAAGTTAATAAACCAAACAAAACACAATGAAAAAACTCATTATAACTCTAGTGGTTTTGGTGATTGTCGGTGTCGGGGCGTATTACTTAGTTTTTAGTAATGGTTCAAGCGGAACTCCAACAAATACTCCAGAGCCGACCATACAAGTATCGACAACACCATTATCCTCACCGCCGCCCGTTGTTTCCATTGCAGTAGATATAAAAAATTTCTTATTTAATCCACAAACATTGACCATCAAAAAGGGGACTAAGGTAACATGGGTTAATAATGATACCGCACCTCATACGGTAACGTCTGACGTGGGTAATCTTCTTAATTCTCCAACCCTTGCTTCGGGGCAATCATTTAGCTTCACGTTTACCGATGTCGGCACTAATAACTATTATTGTGCTATTCACCCAACGATGAAAGGCAGTATTATTGTTACAAATTAGTAAAAAAGGGGAGGCAGAAAAATTAAAATAATTAAAATTTTTTATGGCAATACAAAAACGACACGGACCATTAGGCAGTATGTTGACGAGAAATCCACACTCACACAAAACAGCGAAACGCCGAGCCATCAAGGCTAAAATGCTGGCCGACCGCAAAGCCAAAAAATCTAACAGGTAGAATCATTTTGAGACGACAATCATTAAAGATTTATTTTCATCGATTGTGTTGGTCGCGTGATTCCAGTCAGCCGGGGCGTTTTTAAGAGTTGAAAAGGAGTATTTATAATTCTCGCCATTTTTAGTACCCGGGTCATTGGTGATAAGTTGAGTAGTGGTGTAACCCCGGATGACGAGCATGTGATAAATAGGGCCTGGTTGTTTGTAGTAGGGATTACCAATTAGCCGGCCATTCACGGAAATTATTACTATCTTATTGGCGTTAAGGGCGTCTTTAATGTCTTTTTCAGTATAATTACTCACAACCGTGGCTTGGAGATGATAAAACAACCGAATCGTCTCGGCCGTTTCGGCCGTGGTGGTGTCTAGCAAGTATCCAAAGTGATTTCAATAACCTTTAGTTATTTGAAATCACTTTGGATACTTGCTAGAATTAGTTCTGAATCATCATTTAAATTATGGCCGAAGAAAGTCTCTCAAAAACAGCCTTAGAAGTTCAAGAATCTTTTATTAATTCTCTTAAGATTGATAAACGAAAGACGATTCAGCCTCTGGTTGTCGCATTAGTTGGCTTGGTCGGTTCTGGTAAAAGTTCGGTTGCTCAAAAACTGGCGCCGTTAATCGGCGCCACGGTTATTGGAGGTGACCGGATACGAGTTGAGCTTCGAAAACGCGGGGAACCGTATAAACATCAAGTTCGGGCCATTACGGAAGCGAGCGCGCGTTTCGTGATTAAAAACGGAGGAAGCGTAATCATTGACAGTGACCATGCTGATTCTAATAAACGGGAAAATATACAAGAAAAAGTCGAACAAGTCGGAGCTCGCTTAATTTTTGTTCGAATTTATTCAGATATTGATTTAGCCATTGGAAGAATTATTAATAATAACAATAAGTTGGGGGAATTTTTTGAAGGCGCGTCTAGTAAAGAGTCTGGCGATTATAAACCAGCGGTAATAAAAATAAAAGAAATGTGGCGTCGAACGCCAGTTCATTACGAGTGGAATACCGAAAAAGGGGGAGCGTGGATTTTAAAAAAACTGCCCATTGAATTTACCGCTGATATTGACACCTCAACCATCGAATGGGAAAAAATGGTCGAAGATTTAAGCCGAACACTTTTAGATTTTTGAATTTGATTTAATAGGAGAACAAAAGAAAGAGGGGTATAATTAAAACATGACAAAAGACAAAAAACTCAAGATTTTATTTGTGGCTTCGGAAGCGGCGCCTTATAGCAAAGTGGGCGGATTAGGCGAGGTCTTGCGGGCTTTGCCCAAAGAATTGCGTGAATTGGGTCATGACGCGCGGGTGATGACGCCGAAATACGCCAGCATGGACGTGAATAAATTTTCTTTGAAGATGGAAATGAAAGATCTTAAGCCCATCCTTCCAGAAAACGATCCGAATGGGCTTTTTGTTTCCAACGTGTTGCGTCACGAAAACGAGAAGGGAGAGACACTGGCCTATTTTTTGGAAAATATGGAATATTACGAAAAAAGAGCTAACCCCTATGGCTATAACGATGATCATGTCCGCTGGGCGCTTCTGGCCAAGGGAACGTTGGAGTTTTTGAAACAATCGTCCTGGCAACCTGACGTCATTGTGGCGGCGGATTGGCATACTGGTTTGATTCCCAATTATCTGCATACCGATTACAAAAATGATTCCATACTGTCCAAAATTGCGGTTGTTTTTTCCATTCACAACCTTGTTTATCAAGGCATGTTTGATCCCCATTTTGTGAGCGATATGGATTATGATTCCGGTCAAGAAGAAATCTCTGCTTTCAACAATCCCAGATTAGCCAAGTTGAATTTTATGCGTCGGGGAATTATGTATGCCGATGTGATCAATACCGTTTCTCCGACGTATGCCAACGAAATCACCACCCCCGAATTTGGCGAATTGTTGGACGAGTTGCTTAAAGAAAGGCGGTCTCGCCTTTTTGGAATACTGAACGGGACTGATTACGAGGTTTATAGTCCCGAAACTAATCCGGCTTTGGTTCAAAACTATAACAGTAGGAGTCTGGAAAAACGCCTAAAAAATAAAGCGGCCCTGCAGAAAGAGTTCAACCTGCCTCTTCGGCCAGAGACTCCGCTTTTCAGCATTGTTTCTCGGCTGACCGATCAAAAAGGGTTCAGTCTTCTTTTAGAAACAGCCGAACCGTTATTCCGCAATTTTAATATTCAACTTATTGTCGCCGGTACAGGGGAAGCTAATTTTATGTCATTTTTCCAAAATCTGACTGAAAAGTATCCTCGCAACATGGCGGGCCACTTTACCTTTGATGACGTTCTGGCCCATAGAATTTTTTCGGGCGCCGACGCGGTTTTGATCCCTTCAAAATTTGAACCGTCGGGTCTGACCCAAATGGAAGCGATGCGTTATGGCACCGTTCCGCTCGTCCGAAAAACCGGCGGTTTGGCCGACAGTGTTACGGATTATGATCCAAAAACCAAAAGAGGGACGGGCTTTGTTTTTGAATCATTTGACCAGTATTCTTTTTTTGGCGCGGTCGTTCGAGCCATAGAAACGTATCGTTACTCCAAGGTCTGGCAAGAAATTCAGCGCCAAGGAATGAAGTCCGACTTCTCTTGGGCCAGTTCGGCGAAAGAGTATGGCCAACTATTTGAGAAAGCCATCGCCTTGCACGTTCAACAAACGGCCGAATAACTAATTTCTTATGAAGTGGGCCAATTTTTTACACATCTATCAACCGGCCGGTCAACAGCCGGACATTTTAGCGGCGGTGGTAACGCAAAGTTATCGACCCATTTTGGAAGGGTTGAAAACTAATTCTAAAGCGAGATTAACCCTTAATATCAACGGCGTTTTGTTGGAAATGTTTGATCAGAATGGATATCGCGACTTAATCGATATTATAAATTATCTTCTTCGGGAGGGCCGTCTTGAACTAACGGGTTCGGCGAAATATCACGCGCTTTTGCCGTTCTTGTCCGAGAAAGAAATGATTCGGCAGATTCAGGAAAATGAGGCGACGTTGAAGTTTTACACGCGTAATCATTATCAACCGAATGGGTTTTTCCCGCCCGAAATGGCTTATGACGAGAAAATAGCGCCGATTATTGAACAACTTGGATATCGTTGGTTAATTATCGACGAGATTGCCTGCGGCGGGAAGACCGGGCAGGTGGATTATTCCAAAACTTATAAAATAAAAGAGGCGAATCTAATGGTTTTTTTTCGGGAGCGAAGTCCCAGCAACCTGATTATGGGGGCCGGCGTTAGGTCGGCTGATTCGTTGGCCGAAACCATGAAAAAGAATTTTTCGAGCGGCGATTATTTAATTACGGGGATGGACGGCGAGACGTTCGGCCATCATCGGCCGGGCTTGGAAAAACTTCTTTTCGAAATATTCCAATCATCAAAATTTGAACTGGTAACAATATCAGAATTGCCCCAGCTCTATCCCGAAACTATTATAATAAGTCCGGTAAAATCAACTTGGGCTTCGAGCGAGCAAGATATTGAACGAGGCATTCAATTTTTGTCATGGAATGACCCGGAAAATGAGATTCATCATTGGCAAAAAGAACTGGTGGAGTTGACGCTCAATAATGTTTATGAGATGGACGAAAAAAGTTCTTATTTTTTGGGTATCCGCCAAGCAATGGATGAAGCGTTATCGAGCGATCAATTCTGGTGGGCGTCGGCGAAACCGTGGTGGAGTCTCGAAGAAATTGTCCGCGGAGCCGTCCTTTGTTTTTCTATTATCAAAGATATTCCGGCGATTGATAATGCCAAAATTGAACAAGCCCGGGCCCTGTATGAAAAAATTATTTCTACCGCTTTTCAATGGAAAAAAAGCGGCAAAGTTTATAACATGCTGAATGCTCAAAAAAACACAACCAAAATCCCATTTAAAGAAAGAACCCTTGAACAGGGCGGCGAAAAAGCCGTAGAATACCTTGCGTTTACGGAACTATTTAAGCGTCTTGAAAAAGAGGCGTCAGCGAAAGGGGAATATGAAAAGGCTATTTTGTGGCGGGATGCCGTCTGGAAAATAGAAAATAAATCCGATATCTATGACGCAATGCACGTGATTGATCTTTTGCGTCTGGAAATTCCAAATTATGAGATTGAACAAATTCTGACTCAACACAAAGAGCAATATCAAAAAATTCGGGGCGGTCAGCCCGAACAAAGAGAGTGATAGCCGGTTGGTTGTGTTAAACAAAGAAGAAGCGTATAAGGAAAGTAATAATAACTAGGGCCCAGCTTGGATGGGCTCCTCTAAAAAATATGAAACAAATATTTTTATGGTTTTGCGTCATATTAGGGCTTGTTTTGGGCCTCTTTTCAGCATCTTTGACGGCTCGGGCGATGACGCCGACCTTGTCGGTTTCGGCGACGGGAAGCGGGGATTCGGTAACCGTGACAGTATATGGCGATCCCTACGCCAGCGCGGTTTTGTATTATCAAAATTCCGGCTATAACTACGGGACGCAATCTCAATATATCGGTACGACGAATTCGAACGGATATCTTTCGACTACGGTCAGTTCAGCTAATTATGGGATTATTTTCAGCAGTAATGCATATGTCGTGGTAAATAATCAAACCTCATCTAGCGTTACTTGGCCCTACAGCTATAATAATTATAATTATGGATATGGGTCGCCAACCTTAAGTCAGACAAGCGTGTCGGTAGCTGTTGGTCAGTCCGTGAATATAACCATTTACGGAGGCAGCACGCCTTATACAATGTACCCAACTGGGGCTAATATTTTTCAGGCCGTGATCAGCGGTAATAATCTTCAAATCGCCGGTCTCAATGGCGGTTCCGGCTCGGTTAATGTTTGTTCTTCTGGTGGCCTGTCTGCGCAGACAGGAATCGGTAGTGGCTGTGCCATGCTATATGTTACTGTCGGCCCTGTTAATTATTATGGTGGAAATAATTATTACAATCCACCGATATATAACAATCCGGTATTACCGGTCATTACGTTTAGTCAGACCAATCCGATTTTATATGTTGGTCAAAGTTTAACTATCACTGTTTCTGGCGGAAACACGTACAACTATAACTATAACTATAATTATAACGGGAATTATTATATCGCTTATAATTCTAGTTCTAGCGTTGTATCGGCGGTACTCAATGGCAGCACCTTAACTCTTCAGGGGTTAGCCAACGGCAATAACTCGGTTGTAGTTTGCTCGTCGTCAACCAATTGCAGCGCGTTCAATGTTACCGTTGGAGCGATTAATTACGCCAACTATGGCAATAATTCAGGCAACTGGATTCAATGCGCCGGCGAAAATCAGTACTGTTCTTTTTCGGGAACACGAACTGTCCAATATGGCGCGAATGGCGTTTATGTTTACCGCATGATTACAAACGGCACCGCCTGCTCCAACGCCGTCTTCGGTGATCCCATCTTTGGTGTGGTTAAGCGCTGCAGTTATAATGCAAACTAAAATCTTATCTATTAATCGCGGCCTTGATGATGCTTCGGAAGGTGCTTTCGGGGATGGAGAAGCTGATATTACTGGAGCCTTGGACGGTGGCGACGTTGATACCGACAACGTTGCCGTTCAAATCCAGCAACGGACCGCCCGAGTTGCCCGGGTTGATGGCGGCGTCAGTTTGGATAACGCCAGTTAGAGTTTCTGAACGGCCGTCCGGACTGGAGGCCTGAATGGTTCGGTTCAGACCCGAAATAACGCCCATGGAGACAGTGTTATTGTATTCGCCGAGCGCGTTGCCGATGGCGATAACCGTTTGACCCAGCTTGAGACTGCTGGCATCTCCAAATTTAACCGGCTGATAATTGACGCCGGTGATTTTAATAATAGCAATATCTTTTGATGGGTCTCGATAAATAACTTGGGCGGTTTGCTGTTTGCCGTTCGACAAGAGAACCGTATAACTCGCTTTATCGTCGGCGACGACGTGTTTGTTGGTGAGAATATAACCGTCAGTGCTGATGATAAAGCCGGTGCCCGCGCCGACTTTTTGGGATTGGGTTTCACCGGTGGGTTCGTAGACGGGAACTTGAATGCCGATGTCTTTGAAGAACGGATCATTACCGAATGGGTTTTTGTAGACCACTTTATATTTGGGAACATTTTCACTGATAACAATAGAGACAACCGAGGGCGTCGTTTTTGAGACCGCTGATGTAACGACTTCTTGGGCGGACATACCGACCGTGCTCTGCTGTTTACTGACTAGAGCCAATTGGGCCTGCAGAGTGGCGAGCTCTTTTTGGAGAGAGGCAATTGAGGCCGCTCCGCTTTGCTGTTGTTTAGAGACTTCTTTTTTGTACAATATTAAACCCCCGATATCGCTGGCCACGATGAGGGCAATAATGAACATGAATGGGGCGTATTTTTTCATAATGTTCATTTTACAAAAATATTAACGATATGCCAACAGTCTCGACTTCTTGTTTCAATCGTTCAACTGTTCATAACTCTATTTGTTGTTTTTTTAGATTGTACGATAATGTAATCGGGATCCCCCGAGGATTGGTCGAAAACGTATCAAGATTTTCGTGCATATACAAATATGTTAAACAAAATTGCCCTAGTCCTCGTGATTATCGGGGGCCTTAACTGGGGTTTAGTTGGACTGTTCGATTATAATCTTGTCTCGACGATTTTCGGGGACGCGAGCACTCTGACTCGTATTATCTACGATCTCGTGGGGTTGAGCGCCATCTACATGATCTTTGCGGGGCGAAAAGCTTAGTCGCTTAAACCGCAGTCGTATTTTAATAGTCTCTCATCTTAAAAAAAGTGAGGGACTATTGTTTTTTGCGGAATTAGTTTAATTATGATATCTTCAAAGCCATTATGACAGAAGATAATGTTTACGCGTATTAAATCTTGGTTATCGGAATACGGTGTTTATATCGCTTGGGTAGTTACCCTCGTTTCTTTGGTGGGGAGTTTGTATTTCAGTGAAATTGCGGGTATTGCTCCGTGTGCATTGTGTTGGTACCAGCGAATCGTGATGTATCCGCTGGTAGTGATTATGGCCGTGGGAATTATTCGTCGAGATAAGGCCGTTTCGGCCTATGTTCTACCGTTGAGTATTATTGGTCTTGGGATCGCCTTATATCAAAATCTGCTCATTTGGCGGATTATTCCGGAAACCCTCGCCCCTTGTACTGTTGGCGTTTCTTGCATATCCCGGCAGTTTACCGTCTTGAATTTTATTACCATTCCGTTATTATCGCTGATAGCGTTTACTTTGATAACCGGGTTGATGTTTGTCCATCGCTCGGCCCACCGAGATGACTAAAGAAGTAAAAATAATGACGTTGGTGTTTATCATGATATTCGGCGGTCTTGGTTTTTTAATTTCTCGCAATAACAACGGAGCACCAACACCAGCTACGAAAGATCAACTTATTAGGCCAACCAGTCACAGCACGGTTAATCCTGATGCGAAAGTGAACATTGTGGAATTTGGCGACTTTCAGTGTCCGGCTTGCGCGGCGGCTTTTCCGATTGTTGAACAGCTTCTCGCTTTATATAAAGATAATCCTCAAGTGAATTTCGTTTCTCGTAATTTTCCATTGTCCCAGCATCAATACGCGCTTTTAACGGCCGAGGCGGCCGAGGCGGCCGGCGCTCAAGAAAAATATTGGGAGATGTATCGGCTCATCTATGCCAACTATGATGAATGGGTTAATTCCGCCGATCCAACGTCTATTCTGGTGGGTTACGCCACACAATTAAAACTCGATGTCAGTCGATTCAAGTCCGAAGTGGCGGCCAACAAATACAGCGCTATTATTGAACAAGACAAACAAGACGGTCTCGCGATCGGCATCAACTCCACGCCGACCTTCTTTATTAACGGTATTAAAGAAGTCGGCATCCAAAATTTCGCCGATTTCAAAGCCAGAGTGGACGCGGCGCTAGCGCAGTAGTTTCGTTCCCTCCACCCCAACCCCCGACTCGACCGATAGTCGCCTCGTTCCAGCGACTCGGCGCT
>JBBTRD010000036.1:0-1747 GCA_038065335.1 Patescibacteria group bacterium
TGTGGGGGCGAGTCCCCCTCACCAAGCACCTCGGATTAGGTCTCCGCCACCATCGCCCTAATCCTAGCTTCGGGGTCTGCGCGACCTGCCTGCCGGCAGGCAGGCTTCTCGCTGGGGGTTTATTTTTTGCTCGCTAAAGTTTAATACTCTCACGAAGTCTCCGGCTTGCTTGGCCACAATCTGCACGAGTGGCTTCGGGCGGTCAGAGAAATAAGAGATAATCTCTAGAAATGCTCCGAGAGGAAGCCGTGGTCAAGTAAGTCGGAGACGAAGTTAATCCCTTGCCACATTAAACACAATCCCGAGACCGGCAAGTAAAGCGATTATTGCCGTACCACCATAGCTTATAAACGGGAGTGGAATGCCGGTAAGAGGGGCAAGGCCGGAGATGGCGGCAATATTAATAAAAGCTTGAACCATGATCCAGATATTAATACCACTGACAAAAAGTCGGCCAAATGGGTCAATCGTGGCTGTGGCGATTTGAGTAAGCGTAAAACAAAGAATCACAAATAGGCCAACGGTGACCAAGGCGCCAACCAATCCAAGTTCTTCGGCGATAATCGCAAAAATTGAGTCTCCGACTGGTTCCGGCAAAAAACCAAATTTTTGAGTGCTATGACCAAAACCAACGCCAAAAACGCCCCCCGAACCGATGGCAATTTTAGCCTGATTTATATGATATGAAATCCCCCGTGTATCGGCACTCTGGTTAACAAAAGAAAGGACGCGATTAAATCGATAGGGCTTAAAATATATCAAACCCATCAGAAGAACCATTCCGATACCCAGTATCGCGCCAAGAAGTTTTAAATTGGCGCCAGCCACAAAGTACATCCCGATCGCGATAAAACCAACAATAATGAGCGTGCCAATATCCGGCTGAAGAGCTAGGAGCAGAGCCGCGAATCCTAACACAATAAAAAATGGCGCGGCCCCATAAAGCCAATGACTTGTTCGTTCATGACGACCTCCAAACCAAGCCGCCAGATAAATCACGAGCGAAAGTTTTAGTATTTCGGCCGGCTGAAAAATAATCCCCCCGATACTCAACCAGCGGGTGGCCCCTTTGGTTCCGAAACCAAAATGAGACACAAACACAAGCGTCATCAAAGCCAGAGCGCCCAAAAGAATCAATAATGAAAGTTTTCGCCAGGCCTTGTAATTAATCTTCGAAAGAATATAAGCCAACAAAACCCCCGGAGCGATACCGTAAAGTAACTGGTGAAAGAAATAATAATAAGCCGACCCAAACCTCTTTTGCGCGTCCACAATCCCCGCCGAAGACAACATGGCCAAGCCGAATATAATCAATACCCCCAAAATCCAAAATAGCCGTTTCTTCATATGCTTTATTATATCAATAATCTCGCTTTGGCACAGCCATTTCCGTCATCTCCATCCGCCACTAGGCCATGCCGAGATTTTGTCATTGATGCCGAACAAAAAGGCCACCTGATTTACGCTTCGTCCCCACACTCATGCATGAGTGTGGGGGCTTCGCTACAAACATCCTTTTTGTTACCGGCATAATCTCCAAAATCTCGGCATGAGCAGTATGGCGTCAGTCGGAATGTCGGAAATGGCTGTGCCTTCGCTTGAAATTAAATAAAAAGAGTTGAGAGCTGTCGTGTTTTCTTCCATCTGCACAATCGGATGCTAGCTCAGTATCTTTGATGATATTTTTCTGGGAACCGGCCCGAGGATGTCGAGAACGGTCCCGCCTAGGCGGGACCGCATGGCCCGA
>JBBTRD010000037.1:0-1580 GCA_038065335.1 Patescibacteria group bacterium
CTGTCGCTGGAACAGGTTTATTATCGGTCGAGTCGGGGGTTGGGGTGGAGGGAGCAACTAGTTCGAGCGGAAGCCGCAAGAAAAAGGCGTTGGCAGAGCGATTTTATTTTGTTATCATATTTGTATGGCCCTCGATGATATTCGGCAGGTAAAACTGGAGAAGCTGAAGGCGATGCGGAAGGCGGGAATTGATCCGTATCCGACGACGACGAAACGCTCGATGAGCGTGAGTGATGCTTTGGATGATTTTGATGCGTTGGCCGATTCGAAGAAGCAAATTACTCTGGCTGGCCGGCTGATGGCTCAACGGGGGCATGGAGGACTGATCTTTTTTGATATTGTTGATGACGGGGTAAAAATTCAGGGTTGCGCCAAAGAAGACGCGCTCGGCGCGGATGAATTTAAATTTTTTAATGAACTTGTTGATATCGGAGATATTATTGAGGTTACCGGTACTTTATTCAAAACAAAAAAAGACGAACGGACAATTGAAGCCACCAAAATCGGGATGCTCACCAAAGCACTTTTGCCCTTGCCAGAAAAATGGTATGGCTTAATCGATGTGGAAGAACGTTTCCGCAAACGTTATTTGGATTTATTGATGAGCGAAGAAGTGCGCGGTAAATTCATTAAACGGGCCGAGATTATTCAGGCCATTCGGCACTATTTAATGAAACACGAATTTTTGGAAGTGACGACCCCGACCCTTCAGCCATTGTATGGCGGGGCTTCCGCCCGGCCGTTCAAAACCCACCTGAACGCGCTCGACCAAGATATGTTTTTGCGAATTGCGCCGGAATTATATTTAAAAAGATTATTAGTCGGCGGATTGGATCGGGTTTTTGAATTTACTACCAATTTTCGAAACGAAGGCATTGATCGCGAACACAACCCCGAGTTTTCGGCGGTCGAGTTTTATATCGCTTACAAGGATTATAATTGGGGCATGGATTTCATTGAAGACATGATGATTACGATCGCCCCCGAAAGATTTAAAAAACCATTTCGTCGAGTAACATACAAAGAACTCATGCAAGATACCGGCAGTTTAGACGACGCTGTTTTTAAAGAAAAAGTCCGGGGGACACTGACCGAACCGACATTTGTGATGGATTATCCCAAAGACATGCTTCCTCTTACAAAATTAAAACCCGGGACAGATGTTGTTGAAGCCTTTCAGTTTTATGCCGGCGGGGTAGAATTAGTCAAAGCTTTCACCGAATTAAACGATCCTATCGATCAGCGCGAACGATTTAAAGCCCAAGAGAACATGCGGGCCAAGGGCGACGAAGAAGCCCAACGTCTGGACGAAGATTTTATTGAAGCCCTTGAATACGGCATGCCCCCCGCCGCCGGCTTTGGCATCGGCATTGACCGCCTTGTCGCCTTATTAACCGATTCCCATTCATTAAGAGAAGTCATTTTGTTTCCAACTATGCGGCCTAAATAATAATTTTCAGTTTCCAATTATCAATTTTCAATAAATTTTCAATGACTCAATTTCCAAAACTGTAAACTGGAAACTGTGAACTGAAAACTGAATTTATGTTAGACATCAAATATATCCGCGAACACGCGGA
>JBBTRD010000038.1:0-18498 GCA_038065335.1 Patescibacteria group bacterium
GTATCAGATTTGGTAAAATAAGTTCAAAAGTTTGAGAGGGTTCTAAATCCGCAGCAATTTTTGACGATACGAACTCTGAATTTTGAAACGAAAGCGTTCGCTCGCCCAGCCCCGCCAAAGGCGGGGCTGGTCTCGCTTTGGCGGCAGCTTCGCCGCCGCTCTGACCCAAATTGAAGCGGATTTTAATGCATTCGGGGGGAATTCAATTTTTTCTTTTTTTCAAAAAATGCTAAAATGAATTTATGAATGTAAAAAATTGCGCAATCTATACTCGCGTTTCTACCGATAATCAAGCGGAAAAAGAATTTTCGTCTTGCGAAGCGCAGGAGCAAAAAATCTGTTCTTACATTTCCAGCCAAGATGATTGGCAAGTTTTTAAGGTATATAACGATGGCGGATTTTCAGGGGCAACCCTGGAGCGACCTGCACTCAAACAACTCCTTTCGGATTTGAAAAAAGAAAAAATTGATGTGGTTTTGGTCTATAAAATTGATCGGCTCACTCGTTCGCCGAAAGATTTTTACCAACTGATTGAATTTTTTGAGCAAGCAAAAATTGATTTTATTTCCATTACGGAAAGATTTGACACTTCCACGCCCGCCGGAAGGTTGCTTCGCAACATTATGCTCACTTTTTCGCAGTTTGAAAGAGAGCTAACCAGCGAGAGAACAAAAGACAAAATGTTGGAGCGTGCGAAAAAGGGATTGGCGAACGGCGGGCTTACTCCTTTCGGTTATATGCGACAAGATAAGAAACTTATCCCGCACCCGAAAGAGTCGGAGGAAATAAAATCAATTTTTGAAACTTATATTGAAACCGGCTCAACGGCGAAAACTTACCAAATGCTGAAAGATAGAGGTATCAAAAATAAGTTAGGCAAAAATTTCTCTAAAACAAATATCAGCCATATTTTGCGAAATGTTATCTACATAGGCAAGGTTTTGCACAATGGCGAAATTTATCAAGGTATTCATAAGCCGATAATTTCGGAAGAAATTTTTGCCCTTGCTCAAAAAATTCATAAGGAAAAACGGAAAAATTTTAGAGTGTACAAAAACTTCCTGTTCGGCGGACTTATAAAATGCGAGGAGTGCGGCTCAAATATGACTTCTTGTTTTACCAACAAATATATCGCTGGAAAATTAAACCGATATTATTACTATCGTTGCACCGCCACGATGAAGCAAGATTGGCAGGCGTGTTCGGTAAAACAAGTGTCCGCCGAACGATTGGAAGATTTTTGTTTGGAAAATTTAGAGCGCATTTCGGTTGATAAAAACTATGTTGAAAATCTTGTTTTTCGCCTAAACAACGACGAACAAGCGGGACACCGCGCTGGATACGAACTAACGGACGGATGCTCTAAATTTTCCACCGAAAGCATTTCGGACACTCTAAAATTTTTCCTTGCCGGACTCAAAACCACCAAAGGAATTGAAAGAAATCTTTTGGCAAAAAAATTTCTTTCAAACATTTTTTACTCGCCCGAAAGCATTAAAATCCGCTTCATTTTGCGCCAGAGCGGCGGCGAAGCCGCCGCCAAAGCGAGCCCAGCCCCGCTTGTGGCGGGGCTGGGCGAGCGAACGCTTTCGTTTCAAAATTCAGAGTTCGTATCGTCAAAAATTGCTGCGGGGCCTGGACTCGAACCAGGATCTTCAGATTCAGAGTCTGACGAGACTACCATTGCTCCACCCCGCAACTCTACCGACAAATTAAACCCATTCTACAACATAAACCGCCGTTTTTCAACGGTGGAAGGAGGGTGTTATATTGACTCCCGGCAAGAATATGTTATTGTGTTGATACGGAGGTAGTTTCTTATGCTGTATGTTGGGTTTAACCCTCGCGAAATCACGGCCTACGACTTCATCGGCGATTTCAAGAAATGGCCCTTTGGCGTAATAGACAAAGAGAAGGTTAAGGAGTTGCTTGGTGCAAGGTACGTCTCGTGTTGCACCAAAGAACAGGGACCGATTCTTGACATCATCGAACGACGGCTCGGAATCCACATTGACATTCCATTCACGCCTGACCGCCATCGGCTCAAGAAGAACGACAGGGTACTCATCATTGTAGTAGCCAATCTTCGCAAACTCAGTGCGTATGAGAGATACACCCTTCAAGAAATGACGAAGGCGCGTATCTTCTTCCGGATCTACCGAGTCACTTCCTGACACCGCCCCCTTCCCCCTTCCTCCTTCCGGCGGACAATAAGTTCGCCGGTTTATTTTTTACACTTTCAAAAATCTTCGGATGGCAATCCAGCTAGAGATTATACCTAGGGCGATGCCGAGGGCGAAGATGAGAGGCACAAACTGGAGAACGTTGGTAACAAAGTAGCCAATAAGACTGATACCGGGGATAAGAACGCCAACTTTGGATGATACAAACCAAAGAGCGGGATAAAAAACAACAATAGCAATCACGGCGGCAAAGATGCCATATAATCCCCCTTCGATCAGATATGGAGCTTTGATATGCCAATTGGAACCGCCGACCAGACGCATAATTTCGATTTCGTTCTTTTGATTATAGATGGTTAAGCGAATGGTATTAAAAGTAACCATGATGGCAATGAAAGCTAGGATGAGCGTGACGACGAGGCCCCAGTTGCCGACTCCGCGGGAAATACTCTGGACCCGATTAATGACGGCCTCATTTTCATAAAAATTAATCTTATCAACAACGGGCCGAAATTTGTTACCCTCAAGAAACGTGACGATCGAGGCGTATTGGGTAGAGTCTTTAGCTTTAATATTAAGCGACGATTGCAAAGGATTATCGGCTAGTTCGGCCAACGACTGTTGAATTAAAGCGTCACCGGCATGTTTGGCCTTGAAATCGGCCAGAGCTTTTTCTTTAGAAATATACGTTACCCGCGCCACGGCCGATTGGGATTCAAGATCCTGCTTGACCGCCAGCACCTGATCTTCGGAAGCGTCATTTTTAAAATAGACACTGACATCAACTTTATTTTCCAAACCAGAGACGATTTGACCCGAAACATAATTCAAAACCATCAAACCGGAAAACAAAAGCAAAACCAAAACCATCACGCCGGTCGTGCCAAAACTCAAATAGCTATTGCGCTTAAAATTCAGCCAACCCGTTCGAAAAATTCGTTTAAAAGCTTTTCTCACAGCAACTTATTGCCTACGACCTACGACCTACAACATCTGAATTTCTAATTTCTTCGTTGTTGGTTGTGAGTTGTCGGTTGTTGGTTAAATAATGTATTTCCCCTGCTCGATTTGGTCGCGAACGACTCTACCCTTTTCCATACTGATGACGCGTCGGCCAACTATATTCACGATTTCGCGGTTGTGCGTCGCCAAAATGACGGTCGTCCCAAATTCATTAATCTTCATCAATAATTTTACCACATCGTACCCGTTGAGCATATCGAGATTACCAGTCGGTTCATCGGCCAAAAGAATCCGGGGGCGATGAATAAGAGCCCGAGCGATGGCCAGACGCTGTTTTTCGCCGCCGGACAACTGGTGCGGAAAGTTTTTGGCCTTATCGGCTAGACCGACGATATTTAAAACCTTGGGCACATCCTCGTTAATTTCTTCCGGTTCGGCACCGGAAACTTCGAGAGCAAAGGCGACATTTTCAAAAGCATTTTTGCGGGAAAGCAATTTAAAATCCTGAAAGATCGTGCCAATCTTGCGTCGAAGCAGAGGCACTTCCGCGTGAGAAAGATCGGCGATATTAATACCGTCAATAAGAATCTCCCCCTTGCTGGGAGTTAACTCCCTCGTCATCAATCCTAAAAGCGTTGACTTGCCCGCTCCCGAAGGCCCGACCAGCGAAACAAATTCACCGTCCTTAATTTCCAAATTAACATTATCCAGTGCTAAAAAATCATCATAAATTGTAGAAATATCCTTAAGTTCAATCATGGGCTAATTTTAGAATCAAGAACCAACCCTTTCGCCCCAGACCCATGGAACCAGTCCCGTCGGTTCCCCCGCTTCGCGGGTCCCCTTCCGCTACTGGGGCTTAAGGGTTAGTTCTCGATTCTGATTCTATGAATTTATCCAAATCGCCATTCAAAACTTTGTCCGGTTGGCTTGATTTTACGCCCGTCCGATGATCTTTGACCATCTGATACGGATTCAAGACATACGATCTAATCTGACTGCCCCATTCAATCGCCACTTGGGGTTTTAATTGCGAAAGTTCTTGAGCTTTTTCGGCTTCCATTTTTTGAGCCAAGCGCGAGGTCAGCACTAGCATTGCTTTTTCTTTATTCTGGGCTTGGGACCGTTCGGACTGAACCGCCACCGCCAGGCCCGTTGGAAGATGAGTAATCCGCACCGCCGTCTCCAGTTTATTGACATTCTGACCGCCCGGCCCCGAGGACCGATACGTATCCACTCGCAAATCGTTAGGATTGATTTGAAAATGCTTCGCGATAATCTCGGGCATGAACTCCACCAAGGCGAACGACGTATGGCGCAAGTCTTTGGCTGAATATGGTGAAATCCGCACCAACCGATGAACCCCGCTCTCTCGCCGAAGCGTTTCGTAGCAATTGGATCCTGATATTTCCACGACGGCATTCTTGGTGCCTTCCTGTTCGCCGAACGATTGACTCAACACCACAAAACCCCAGCCCTGATCGGCCGAGTATTTGCGATACATATTAAGCAACATCGACGCCCAGTCTTGAGCATCCGCGCCGCCGGCCCCTGAATAGATATATAAAAGAGCCTTGTTGTGCTCATATTCTAACATTTACCAGGTATGTGAATTACCAATTTTAGTACTCGACCGCCAGGTCGTTGGTAATTCTACTACCTGGCTCTTTCATTATACCTCTTAAGTATCTTTTTTCAATTGAGAACTAACACTGGAGCCGCCTCTCAGATTTGCACTGAGGATCTTCGCATTACGAATGCGCTGCTCTAACTAGCTGAGCTAAGGCGGCATATAACCTCGTTATTCTACCAGATTTTGATGATTAGTAAATTAATGAGCGAAACAGTATGTGACGTTAGAACCTATTGGCAAAGGCTAAATCCAAGTTTTTCTTTTATAATTCCGATATTCCTCTCCTAGTTTTTCTAGTAAATAACCACTCTCAACTCTCATTCGATAAAAAAAATACACAATAATTAATATGCCTAACACTGAAAACCAATATTTTGGATAAAGAATAATTAAGCCAGTCAGAGTTAGGTTAATCCCCCAATATATTGGGTGGCGAATTTTTGAATATATGTCGTGTGTTACCAATTGGTTTATTTTAGGTTTTCCAAAACCCATACTCCAATTTTTAGCGAGTGTGAATCTTGCAGACCACCATACAACAAGACCCGCGATATTAATTGTAATACCAATAAATTTTAATAAATTATAATCTCGCAAAGCAATCCAAAAATAAATTGAAACAATTGTCAGAACCACAAGGATTGAATGTCCCAAACGAAATCTCTTGATCAAAGATTCTATTTTTTCTCGTGTCATATTTTTGAGCGGAATACGAGAATCGGACTCGTGTCTGTTGCTTGGGAAGCAACCGTACTGCCATTGTACTAATTCCGCATTTTACCAAGCCGACGCTTCGGTCGGCTCCCCGATTGAAACGTCGGGGCTATACGAATTCCGCAGATTTAATTTTATGATATATCAAAGAATCATAAAAAATCTTAATTGTTTTACTTTGATAAATCATAGTATCAAAGTGTTTGATTTTTGAAAATTTTGATCTAGTATCCCAGCAAATAGTACCACCATTTTTTCCAATTGGGCATTTCGGCGAGCTGGGTTTTAAATTCTTGAGAGGATGAGGCAATCTTTACGCTCGTGTCTTTATAGACAAAGGCCACCTGCTCGTCCGCCAGTTTGTAATTTAACTTGAGCCGAGCTTGCCGTTCCAAATAAGCATCGCTCGCGAAATAGGCCGACGAACTGGCTAAAAATTGATTGCTACGTTCAAGGTCGGCTACCCGAGATTCTAACTCCTTCACTTGAGAATCCGTTTCCGCCCGTTGATCTTTAATCTGCCAACTTCGATATCCCAACCACACTAAAAGCGCCAGAAGACCGATAGTTATAATTTTACTCTGAAGGAGGGGCATGGAAATTACAGAAAAAGTTTGATATTATACCTGCATATGTGGATGAATCACCGCTTTATTAAATACTTCTGGATGATTGTCGCCGTCCTTGTCATCCTTGGCATGGTCGTCATGCTCGCCGCTCCTCTATTCTAAGTTACTTCAGTAAATCGCTCAACCCACCCCATTTTTCTCCCTGGTCCTCGACGGCGTCATCCTCCTCAAGAATAGCTCTGATAGATTAAACCAATAATCACAGGTAACCCTCGCTTGCCTCCAAAGCTTCGCTTTGGCGCTCGACCTATGATTATTGGAATCTATCAGGCCATCTCGCATCAGATGCCTTGTCTGCGGAGTGAGAAAAATGGGATGGGTTTCCGCTTGACTTAAAATTTGAGGAGCGAGGCCTTGTCACTTTTTTCTCAATCTGCACAATTGGTCGCTAGTTCAGTGTTTTTGACGCTATTTTTCTGGGTACCAGTCCGAGGATGTCGGGAACCCCGACGGTACCGTCGGGGCATGGCCCGACAGGAGTGGCTTCGGCTGGTCAGAAAAATTAGGAGAAAACACTAGAACTAGCCCAAGCGGAAGCCCGAAGAAAAAAGTGACAAGGCCTCACGACTAGCGTTTCAACATCTTCAAGAAGACATCCTGCGGGAGATTGACTCGTCCGGTTTCTTTCATGCGGGCTTTGCCCTCTTTTTGTTTTTTCCATAATTTCTGGCGGCGCGTGATATCGCCGCCGTACATATGCTGGGTCACGTCTTTACGATGTCCCCGAATCGATTCACTGGCGATAATCTTCCCCCCGATAGCCGCTTGAAGCGAAACTTCAAACATTTGGGGCGGAACAATTTTTTTTAATTTTTCCACCATCGCCCGGCCTTCCAGATAAGCTTTCTCCCGCGGAACAATGCGCGAAAACGGTTCGACCAGTTCAGTGGCAATAAGAACATCCAGCCGGACCAAATCATATTTAGCCATGCCTTTCGGCTCATAGCTCATCGAGGCGTAGCCCGATGAAATACTCTTTAATTTATCGTAAAAATCGGTCACGATTTCGGAAAGAGGCATATCATATTTAAGCAGAGCGGTTTCTTTGCCGATATATTCCGTGGCTTGATAAGTGTTGCGATAAGTCACGACCAGCTCCATGACACTGCCGAGATACGAGACAGGCGTAAGAATTTCCAGAGCCACGATCGGTTCGGAAACCGATTCCACTCTTGTTGGATCGGGCAACATTGCCGCCGAACGGATTCTAATTTCTTCACCAGATTTAAGTTTCACGCCATACTCAACTGACGGCGTGGAAATTATTAAATTTAAATTAAATTCCCGATGCAACCGTTCGGAGATAATCTCGACATGGAGCATTCCCAAAAATCCAACCCGAAATCCTCGTCCCAATCCAGCCGAGGCTTCCGGCTCAAACGTCAGCGAAGCATCGGTTAATTTAAGCTTAGACAAAGCATCCTTTAGAAAATTATACTGCTCGCCTTCTTTGGGAAAAAAACTGGCAAAAACCATAGGTCGAGGTTCTTTGTAGCCTTCAAGAGGAACAAATTTTGAATTGCGGATTGGGGATTGCGGATGGTCTGTTTGAGTTCGTAATTCGTAATTTGTAATTGGATAATTAGTTACGGTATCACCAACTCGAATCTGGCCGGGATCTTTCAAACCCGTGGCAATATATCCAATCTCCCCCGCCTCAAGAGACGGTGAAGGCACAAATCCGGGAGAAAAATATCCCACTTCCAAAACTTCAGCTTTCGCTCGCGCGGCATAGGCTATAATCGGCATTGTCTGCTTCAGTGAACCGCCAAACACCCGCACAAACGCAATCACGCCTTTGTAAACATCAAATGTCGAATCAAAAATAAGCGCTTTTAGTGTATTGTCGGTTGTTGGTTGTTGGTTGTTGGTTTCTTTCGGTGCCGGCACTTTTTCAATCACTCGCTGAAGAACTTGCTCGACTCCCAGACCACTTTTGGCCGAAATTTCTAAAATCTCTTCTGGTTCAATACCAAGCAGATAGGCTAATTCTTCCTTGACTTGCGCCGTACGCGCGTTTGGTAAATCTATTTTATTCAAAACCGGAATGATGACTAACTTTTGGGCTTGGGCTAAATGTAAATTTGCAAGCGTTTGAGCTTGCACGCCTTTAGAGGCATCCACTAAAAGAATCGCCCCTTCTACCGCGGCGAGAGAACGAGACACTTCATAGGTAAAATCCACGTGCCCGGGGGTATCTATCAGATTCAACTGATACTCAGAATCAGTTTCTAGTTTCTGGTTTCTAGTTTCTAGTTTTTTATCTGTAAACTGTGAACTGGAAACTGGAAACTTGTAGTGCATCCGCACCGGCTGGAGTTTGATGGTAATGCCCCGTTCTCGTTCTAAATCCATGGTATCTAAATACTGTTCGTGCATTTTTCTTTTTTCCACCGTCCCCGTCAATTCTAAAAACCGATCCGCGAGGGTCGATTTACCCGAGTCGATATGCGCAATTATGCAAAAATTCCTAATATTGTTCATAAAAGATATAAGAGGGGGCCAGTCGGCCCCTATGGCTATTCCCCGAAAGGCAATCCATTTAAAGGCAGATCGCCACTAAGTTTAGTTGCTTTCTGATTACACTGAGTGCAGCGCACGACATGATCTGATATTTGATTAAACTGTTCATCTGACATGCCGGTCGAAGAAAAATTTGAACTTTGCTCAATCTCTTCGGCCTTTTTCCTAAGTTGAACTATTTGATTTTGCTCATCCACATTTAGTGTTCTGTGAGACTCTAGAAAAGATTCGATATACGAAGCCTTTGCTTTTAGCGATTCTGCGACAAATTTGGACATATATGAAGGTTTGATGTGGCCTTCGTGATCGAAAACCGCCTCTGGATTTCGTGGAATATCTAAGAGGTCTGTTATATGTCGAAAACGGGACGGTTGTTCGGGGTGTTTAGCCATTCGCAAAATATACTTTAAAAACTGGTTTTTGTACACCCGGTAGTAGATTTTTAAAATGCGCTCATTGCTATGAGCGCTAAGCCGAAGGCAGTTTAAAAATTCACTACCGGGTAAATCGTTTAAAGAAAGCCCAGAGGAGGAAGAAATTAACATTCCCGGCGATGGCAAAGGCCAAGGCCAGACCCCGCACGTCCCAATGGAAATAAAAGGTGAAAAGAGAGGCCAAGCCCAAATTAACCGCAATGGAGATTATGGAAATAATAACGGGAATTTTAGTATTATGGAGCGCATAGAACGCTCGAGATAGAATTGGAATTAGACTTTGGGCCGTTACGCCCAGCATATATAAACTCAAAATGCCGGCGGTGATGGTAATACTTTGGCCGTGGAATAATCCCACACCAAACAATATCCGAATTACCCACTCACTCAAGAAAAACAGAGCTACCGCGCCCAAGGTCACAATCAGGGCAGTGCCCTTCAGCGCTGAACTTAATTTTTTATGAAATTCTTCTTTTTCGTCACCGGAAGCATGAAATGACAATCGAGGAAATACCGCCACCGCCGCCGAAATACCCACGACCGAAATGGGTACGAACTGGAGATTGTTGGCAAAATTGAGCATGGCAATACTCCCCGCTCCCAGCATCGAAGCCAGAGCATTAATCACCGTTGAATCAATGCTGTACGCGCCCAACCCAATGGTGCGCGGAATCATTAGTTTCAGAATCGAACGGAAGTTTGTGTCTGAAAAATCAAATATCGGACCAAATCTAAACCCGGCCCGCCAAGCGGCAATCAGTTGAATGCTTAAATGCATCAATGCGCCAAGAATTACGCCCAACCCTAATCCCAAAACATCTTGATAGCTCTGCGCTCGCACAATCGGCACGAAATAAATCGCTCCGATGATAATACCGACGTTATAAAGAATCGGCGCGATAGCGAATGCCCAGAACCGTTCCAGCGCTTGTAGGGTCGAACCAATAATCGTGCTGACCGAAAAAATGATGGGACTTAATAACATCAAACGCATCAACTGAATCACCGATTCTTGGTCCGCTCCCGAAAAACCGGGCGCCACCAACACGGCCAACGGTCGAATAAATAAAATCATCACCCCGCAGGCGACGATGACCGCCGTAAACGCGATATTCAAAAAATTGCGTGAAATATCCCACGCTTTTTTCTCGTCCGTTCGATAGTGCTGAATAAAGATGGGAATAAACGCCGACGAAACCGCGCCCAAAATAAACAAATTAAAAATCAGGTCCGGTATTTTAAACGCGCTGTAATAGATATCCAGCGTCCGCGAAGCCCCAAATTCCGACGCAAAGACTCTGTCCCGCAACAATCCCGCCGCCGACGCCAAAAAACTAAAAACACCGAGAATGACACTTGACCGAAAAATTTTAGACTTAAACATTAATTTGAGTATAGCAAAAGCTCCGTAATTGCCAATTTTCTCAAGGATTTCTCTTGGGCTATTTCTATCTCTTTGTCTTCATTTCTTTGACCGCCCGGAGTTACCTCCGCCAGGCCATGCGGCCTCACTTCGTTCGCCCGTTCCTGGCACCTCCGGCTCGGTACCCAAAGAAATATCGCCAAAGAGAATGAAATAGTATCCAATCGTCATATTGAGAAAATTAGCAATTACTGCGCTTTTTATTATCAGAAATTTTAAACATCGGCGCGACTTACTTGGAGAGGCACAAACTCGCTCCGTTTTTTTAAAAGAAGACAAAGATGCCCATTGTACAATGGGCATCTTTGTGGGTCTTTGTAATTTAAAAACCCGTCTTTCGACGGGTGGCGGAGGGAGTTGTCCCTCTGCCTTGTGCTGCTTTGCGTTGCGAGGACCTAATCCGGCATCATTGCCGCCCGCTGGACAACCACCTCCAGACTACCAAAACTCACTGTTCGGCACAGAAAACCAATGACCTGTTCCAGCGTTTTTTTGGACTCCTTGTGATAATCCGCCGGAAGGATCTCTTTCAACCCTCCGCGAGCAGCCCAGAAACCGAGCAACAGCCACAACTCCCAATACTTGCCGTCGTTGCCACGACGAGAACGCAGGCATTCAAGAATATATCACCAAAACACAAAAACTGTCAATTATGCTTAGAAATGCTCCAAGAGGAAGCCGTGAGGAAATGTCAGAGTCGAGCGACCTATTTGAAATTCACTTTCACTGTCAGGTCGTTTTTCAGCGGAGCGGAATAGCTGTAGGTCGAACCGGATTGAACAAGGAGCGGAGCGGAAGCTTCAGGTGTGAGGCCGTCGGGTTTCTGCATTGAAAAACTGAAATCTTTTATCTTCAAGGCGGGCTGTTTTTGGATGTAGAGCGAGTATGATTTATTGGTCAGAGCTTTTGGAACCTTATACTGAACCGTGACCGTTTTTGATTTGCCGGCATCGGTGATGAGCCAGAAACCGAATTCAGTTTTGCCCGATTCTTTGTAGGTCGTCACGCCGGCTTGCCCTGAACTCGTTGAAGGGTCGCTTGAATTTTCAAATTTGACTAGATTATCGTCGCGAACAAAGCTCTTGTCTTGGGCGTAATTTATAAGCGGAGCGAAGTTTGGTTGGTCGTTACCAGCAACAGAAATCAATTCCGCGCCATCGGGAACGAGAACACGAACATAGGCCGGATTTTGCTTGTTATAAAACCCGAATTTCTCTCCCCCACCATTATGCTGACGGGTAATTGTGAGCGTGTGAATGGCATCATTGTTTTCAAATTTAGTATCTACCGCTAACAATGTATCGGTTACGGCGTCGGTCTTTGAGCCCTTGATATTGCTGATCGTCACCATTAAATAATCGGCGTCGCCCTGATGAACCTGCCCCCCAAAACCTTTGTCGGTTACGAAACTTTCGAGAGATAAGTTGTCAAAACTCATCAGAACATCGCGCTGATTCATGCTCAAAATAAGAGTGTTGAAAATCGCGAGCCATTTGTCCGAACCGGCGGTGTAAATTTTATTCATCAGTAACGGCGCGAAATCTTTGAGAATCTGTTTCGGTTGGGTCCGATTTGGTCCATATTCGACCTGACTCTGAATGGTCGTTAAAACATTTTTTGAATCAAGCGTCAGTTTGTAATCCGGCATCTCAATCGGGCCCACAATGGCAAGAATTTTTTGAATCATCTCGGGATTGATCACAATCACGCCATTAACGTTTTGCCCCGATTCCTTCTTATAAAACTTTTCAATGTTGCGGGCCGAAGTTGGAAAATCAACATACCAGTTGGCGTCCCGCATCCCCCAATTCGGAGTAATATGCTGCATTTGAAGCGGTGGAATAATATTTTCTTTGATCTGGCCGTCAAGATTATAGACATCATCCACAAAAAGATTATCCATCTTGCCATTGATAAATGAGACAACGCCATAGGTTCCCGGAAATCCGCCTGTTGGTCGAAGCTCGGAAGTGTTTTGAAACATCACCAAATATTTGGCCTTGCCGTTATTGATAAGATTTTCAAAAAACTTAGCATAATCAACACTCATATTCACGCCCGCCTCGAGTTCGGGTAACTTTGATTTTAAATCGGTAAAGCCCGCCTGTTTATCAGCCGGAATAATACTGCCGTCAATATCAGCCATGAGAGCGCTAGCTTGGACAATCTGTTGCTGGGAAGCCAGTAGGGCTTTTTTTAAAGCGCTGACGATGGGCCCAACTCCGACGCCTTGGTCGGAGAGTCGACCGGAAGCGTCGGCTTTGGTTCCAATGAAATCAGATAACGCTCCGGTCTTGGAGACCGCGTCAAGAGCGGTCGTCATCGAAGTCCCCGCCGCCGAAAGTAACTGACCAACTTGGACCAGATTTTTAGCCGACTTAAGCGTACCTCCCCCGGGAAGAGCCGAAAGAATATCAGTGATGCTCGCGCCAAAAACATTTAAACTATCGCCGGCCTTGGAAAAATTAGCATAGGCCGAAAAAAAATCTTGCGAAGCATTTTTGAAATCAAGAGCTTTTAAACCGTCTTGAGCGGTCTGAAGATTGGTCACCGCCGCCGTACTTTGCTCAACAACTTGACGTTTCAAATGAAGGCCATAGCCAATAATAATTGCCAGCCCGATGATAATAACCGCGACGGCGACAAAATAACGTTTAGAAACTTTAAACTTTGGAAAAGATTTCTTTTTGGTGATCAGCTGAATTGATGGGATGGCAAAAAGCGACCGCACGTCAGTCTCGGCCGATTGAGAAAGTTTGTTGGGTCCAAAAGCTAGTATTGGTTCAACTTTGATATTAGAGTCGTCTCCTTCCGCAAACGGGGTATATTCTTCATGGGCAATAGTCGTCGCGGAATGATGAATATCGGAAATAAGCGGTGCATATAAGCCCCCGATGTCTTGGTCGGGGCAAGCAGGTTCCGGCGCGAAAATTGATGACGGATGGTTCCGAATAATTCGATACCGCGGCTTTGCCCGCTTAAGTTTTCCTTCAGAAAATTTTGGCGGGTTACCGCCGATTTTCGCCAACTCGATCCCAAGATCAAGATCGTGACCCATAAGCTCCTCGAATTGTTCCTTAATATCTTGCTGGGACGGCAAACCAATGACCGGCGGCAGTGTTTCCGTCGACGGGACAGACAACGAAGTGAATTTTTCTTCCTCCGACGCTTTGGTTCCCGGAGTGGGTATCCCAACACTCCTTGGAAACTCTGTCGGAGCCCCGACACTTTGTCGTTGGGGTTGACTCTCCCGAACAAACTTCTGCTTTTTAGGTCTAAAAGAAGCTAGATTAACGGTTGGCTGAACGGCGCCAATTTTTTGAACATCAACAGAACCGGATTCATCGACCGGCTTTACATCAAACATGGCTTGCCCGACCCCACTATTTTTACTGCCTAGCATAGTCTAATTATACCCCTATAAGACGAACGAGACCTGTGGATTGATCCCGTTAGAAGTCTAGCTCGCGCCCAGGGCACGAGTCCAAAGGACCTTGGCTAGGCTACTTCTAACGGGATGTATTCCTTACATTTTCAAAAGAATGTCGAGCGTTCGGCGAGCAGCGTTTTCCCACGTAAATTTTGCGGCTTGGACGAGGCCTTTTTTAATCATTCGACTCCGAGTCGCTGGTTCAGACAAGACAATCTCAAGAGCCTCGGCTATTTCAGAAATATCGTATGGGTTTATCAAAAGACCCGCCTCGCCAACCACTTCGGGCAGTGAAGAATTAGCCGAAGCAACCACTGGCACCCCGCAAGCCATTGCTTCAAGAGCCGGAAACCCAAAACCTTCAAAAAAAGAAGGGCAAACACACACAGTCGCCAGACTATAATACGAGGCTAAATCACCGCCAACATGACCGGAGTATCGAATATGAGATCGATATGGCGACTTTTTAATTTCTTCAAAAATATCTCGAAATTGCCAGCCTTCTTTCCCTATAAGCGCCAGCCCGACATCCTCGTACCCAACTTGTGCCTTTAAAATATTAAAGGCCCGCACTAATCCAATAATGTTTTTGCGGGGTTCGAGCGTGCCAACATGCAAAATAAATCGTTTTGGAAGACTGTGTGTTTTTTTGAACTCAAAAAGTGCTTCCTCTGTCGGGCGAGTCATGGCCGTACCCGAATGAACCACGGAAATATTGGCCGGATCAATCTGATAATAGTCAATAAGATCAGCTTTAGTCGATTCGGAAACGGCAATGATTTGATTAGAAAACCGAGCTTGACGAGCCGGATCCATCTCAACCGTGTGCCACCAGCGTTTCCGCCAGGTAAAAAACTCGGGGAAACGAAGATAGGAAAGGTCATGAAAGGTTGTAACCCGCCGACACGATTTTGATAATGGCGCCAAGAAAAAATGAGGCGAAAAAAACACATCCACTCCGCCCAGAAGCCTGTCAATGAACGGATAATCAAAAACGCTTCCCGCCAAAAACAAAAGATTATTGGGAATTCGATATTCAATTAATTGAACGTTCGGTGCGTGCATCCAAGGTCGGTCCGGCGCTGGCCCGCGGAAAGAAGAGAAGAACAGTTTAAACTGATGATCAGGCGCCAACGCGACCAGATGCGCCAAAATCTGTTCGGTATATTCTTGAACGCCGGTCCGAAGACCAGCCATGGGACGAATATCGACGCCAATAATCATGAAATAAAAGTTTAAATATTTAAATATTTAAATATGTTTTTTCTAAAAACGTCGGTACTGAATTTTTCGGCTTGGACTCGGCACCGAATCGGCGAAAACTTATAACCGTCAAATTTTTTGACCGCTTCGATAATGGCTTCGGGAGTTTGGGTCTCAAAAAATATCCCCGTTTCATTTTCAATAATCGTCTCTTCCGCTCCCCCGCCCCGATAAGCAATCACGGGCCGGCCCGAAGCCATGGCTTCTAATGGCACAATTCCGAAATCTTCTTCCTGCGGAAAAACAAGAGCTTTCGTTCCGCGATAATATCGTCCAAGCTCGTCATCACTTACTTGATCTAAAAATTCGATATTGGCATGAGCCAACTTTTTTAATCGTTTAATTTCTGGCCCCGCGCCAATAATTTTTAGCGGCAATCTTAATTCATTGAACGCCTTAATCGCCACGTCAAATTTTTTATAGGAAACCAATCGGCCGACCATGAGAAAATAAGGTTCAAATTTTAAATTTGAAATTGGAAATTTTGATATATCCACCGGTGGATATATCAACCGAGAGGGCTGCCGATAATATTTTTGAATTCGCTGACCCACAAAATCCGAGATCCGCCAGAATTCATCGACCCGATCGGCGGCCGAATGGTCCCACATCCGCAGATATGAAATAAGGGGCTGGCTCGCAAACCTAATCAAGAATGGAAAACCAAAATCTTTGCCAAACTTCTGGCTGTTGTCCCACAGAAATCTAGGCGGAGTGAGACAATAACAAATATGCCGGGTGGCCGGTTTGGTAATAATGCCCTTCGCGAACGAGGCCGAAATAGAAATGACAACGTCAAAAACGGAAAAATCAAACTGCTCAATCGCCAGAGGCATCAGCAACGGATACCATTCATGGTGTTTGACCGCTCCGGGAAATTTCTGAAGAAAGGAAGTGTTCACCACTCGACCTTTGAACAATCCCCGGGTTGCTTTTTCGTCATAGAGTAAAGTATAAATCGGCGCGGTCGGAAACATTTCCGCCAGCACGGCCAAAGTTCGCTCGGCGCCGCCGAACTGGTTAAGATATTCGTGAACAAAAGCAATACGCATTGGCTTAATCTAGCATCTTAAATCTAAAATCTCAAATCTTATTCAAAAGATTTTATTTTTTAGTTTTTATATTTGAGATTTTTTACACCGCCGAGTGATCGCGCAGCATCTTGAAGATGGTGCGGAAGATGATTTTGAAATCCATGGTCATCGACCAATTCTCGATATAGAAGCTGTCGAGCGTGACTTCTTCATCAAAAGACAGATCGGAACTGCCGGAAACTTGAGCCAAACCTGTCGCGCCGGCTTTAATCGCCAAAACTTTCTTGTGGTGCTTCTGATACCGGGCGACTTCATCGGGCTGATGCGGACGCGGACCAACCAAAGACATGTCCCCTCTTAGTACGTTTATAAATTGAGCCAGTTCATCCAGTCGATATTTTCTGATAACCTTGCCGACTCGCGTAATCCGCGGATCATTTTTTATTTTAAACAAGGGACCGTCTTGCCGTTCATTCAGTTCAGACAAAGACGCTTTTAACGACTCGGCTCCGCCATCCGGATCATAAGCAATCATTCCGCGGAATTTATATAAAATAAATCGCTTACTCTTACTTATTCTCGGTAAACGCGCGAATACCGGACCGGGAGTATCAAGTTTAATCGCGACGGCAATTACCAGAAAAACTGGCGAGAATATGACCAGTCCCACTGTCGCTCCGACCAGATCAACCATTCGTTTGAACACTTTGCCCCAACCGTCGAGAAGGGTGCGTTTTAATTCAATCACGGGCACCGTCCCGATAGTATCGACGTCAAGATGTTTTGTAAGCGTTTGATATAAATTAGGAACAAACTTAAAAACAATGTGATGCTCGTGGCAAAAATCAACCAAGTCAACGATCGTTCCATCGGCGTAATGAGGCGTAATTAAAAGCACCTCATCGACAGTATCGCCAAGTCCAGCGAGAGCTTCCAGTTGCGGTGTTTCCCAATGGGCGATAATCCGATAACCCGTGTCTAGGTGTTGGGTCAGTTGTTCTTTTAACCCTTGCGCGACAGCATCGTTGCCAATCAAAACCACCCGCTGAATGCCGAAATTGTAGCGGGTCACGGCCACATGCTGGAAATAACGAACCAAGAGCCGGCCAATTGCGACAAATAGCATCGCCAGAATCCAGGCGCCCAGCACCAGAAATCGAGAATTAAATAAAGCCTGCCGTAAAAAGATAAAAATAATGACGAGCATGATGCCGGCCGAAGAAGCGACAATGACCTTGAGAAATTCCTCGGCCTTGCCGATTCGAATTTTCATTGAGTACAATCCGGAAATGGCATAAGCGCCGATAAAAACCAGAGCCACTATTATTACTAACGACATATAGCTGAACAAGGGCAAGTTGAGTTGAAAATAAACGGGTCGGAGACTGGCCAAGACTTGAGTCCGAAGCAGATACGCCGCCAGTCCGGCCAACAGAAGCATTCCAAAATCAACGGGCAAACGGACAACATTAAAAAATAGATCGGCTTTTTTCATCCCGTACGAAGTAGCCCCGCCGAGGTCCTTTGGACTCGCGTCTTTGGCGCGAGCGTGACTTCGTACGGGATTCATTTGACGTATCTAACTTTATCATGTCCCGTGGTATTTTTCAAATAAATTGCCCCGGGAGAGCAAGCTCTCTCGGGGCCGGACTTCACAGTGCGCCACTCCAGCGTAGGAGCGACTTCGCGTATTTAGAACCTCGCGATACGCCTCGGCAGTTAGTCTGCCGTCAGGGCGAGTTAAGCTCCCCCTGAATATTCCTCGTCGCCTATATTCTAAATTATTAGGGTCTAAACGTCAACCCCCGCCTTTTAGGCGGGGGTTGACCAGTATGTAATAAGCCGGGTTCTGTATTTCGACAATCATTTATCTAGGCTGACGATTACTCGTCGGCTCAAGCGATCTACTTTTATCCGGCACTTTCTAAGATTTTCCAGAAAGTGCCGGGTTTGATCTTGCACTCCAGTAAGGATTTGGCCGTTTCACCTCCAATCTTGTATCCCCGATTGGAACTAAGCTATGACCTTTGATAAATCAATGATCTGGGTTTAGCCCGCCCTTGCTTTCGCTTGGGCCGTCTCTGTTCGCACCTCTTGCATCACTGCAGATGGGAATTACCCACTACCGTTTTATCTTCGGCCTGCGCCCAAGATAGTGCCCGGACTTTCCTCCCCGATTGTAACATCGGAGTAATTGCCTGCATACTGATTTGGCTATCATACACCTCTTTAGTTAATTTTTCAATATCGTGTATAGGGCCACCTCCAA
>JBBTRD010000039.1:0-12493 GCA_038065335.1 Patescibacteria group bacterium
GATGACGTCTTCAAAGTTGAGAATGCCCGATAAATCAAGCATATCGACCGCTGAACCGGATTGCTCCAGAACCGCGGCCACCTTGAGGATGCCCAAAGTCATAAAGACCCGTTCATCCAACAAGAAAAGCGACGGCGGCACAATCAGGCAGATTTTCATGGAGACCTCTTTGTTAACGACCTTTTATAACTATAGCAACAAATAATAATTTGAACATCTTGAACAAACACCCTTTTTATTGTACAGTAAATAATACTTATATACTGGAATTTAATACATGACCAAACTTTTATATATAGCTAATTTGCGTTTGCCGACGGATAAGGCGCATGGTATTCAAATTATGAAATCTTGCGAGGCTTTTGCTCAATTTGTCAAGGTAGAACTTTTAGTACCACGTCTGATTCCCTTAGTAAAAAAGGATCCATTTTCTTATTATGGTGTAAGAAAAGACTTTACAATCAAAAAGATTCCTGTATTTGAAGTATTAGCATTAACCAGATGGATTTGGGGTTGGCTCGGCTATGTACAGAGTTTTAGTTTTTCAATAGGTGTAATCTTTTATTTATTTTTTAAAAATAAGATGTATGATTCCAACACAATCTTATACTCAAGAGATTATATGACATTGTTTTTGTTAGCTCTTTTTAAAACTCATCCGGTCGCCGAAATACATGACTATCGATCAAAAAAACCAAAACGAAGAATAAATTTTATTTTTGAAAGATGTCGAAGGATTATTGTAAATTCAGAAGGGACTCTACAAGCATTACAGAATCATTATCCTGATAATTTACAATTAAAAAAAGCGCAGGTAGTTTCTAATGGCGTTGATTTTGATTATTTTAATATAAAAGAAACCAAAGAAGTCGCCAGACAAAAACTTGGAATTGATTCAAGCAAAAAAATTATAGGGTATTTGGGACGACTTGAAACCGTGGGTCAAGAAAAAGGCGTCTCCGAGATAATTCAATCTTTTTTGGCAACTAATGAAGACGCGTTATTGTATATTGTTGGAGGGCCAGAGCATCTCATTAAGAAATATAAGCAGGAATTTAATAATAACGACAAGGTTGTGTTTAGCGGTCAGGTAGATTATTCTCTGGTTCCTTTGTATCTTAGATCTTTCGATGCCGTTATTGTTTCAACGCCGGAAGGTCAGCACGCTCAAACCACATCGCCTATGAAGCTCTTTGAGTATCTGGCATCGGGTAAAGTAATCATTGCTCCCAAAATTCCGACCATTACTAAATATTTGAATGATAATAATTCGATTTTATTTGATCCTAATCCCGTTAGAGGCCGCGAGGGCTCGCAGCGCGCCTCTGCCTCTAACGGGACCGAAGCCTTGTCCGAAAAAATGAAAATTGCTATATATGATACGGAGTTAGTGGACAAATTATCTCAACAATCGTTACACGACGCAAAAAATTATTCATGGCACAACCGGGCCAAATTGATATTAGATTTAATAAAATAATATGAGCAAGAAAGTTTTAATATCGGGGGCCAGTGGTTTTATCGGTGCCAACTTGGTCCGTGCTCTTTTGGTGCGTGGTGACGAAGTACATGTTTTAAGTCGACCAGATAGTTTTCGTTGGAGACTGGATCAGATTAAAAAGAAATTGAAATTTCATAATATCCAAATAAGCGACAAAGAATCTGTTTTAAGAATAGTTAAAGATGTTCAGCCTGAACAAGTTTTTCATTTGGCTCATTTTGGTGGTAATGCGGGTGAGAATGATTTTGGCTTAATTCAAAAAGTTGTCATTGGAGGAACCGGTGCTCTTTTTGAAGCTTGTGGTAAGGTCAATTCGGTTAAATCTATAGTTAATGTGGGTAGCTCTTCGGAATATGGAGCTAAACAATCAATAATGAAAGAAAAAATGTTGCTTGAGCCAAACACGCCCTATGGTTGCGCAAAGGCCTGGGCGACACTGTATGGCCAGTATTTGGCCAGCGAAAAGAATATTCCAATTACAACCTTAAGGCTTTTTTCCGTGTTTGGCCCTTGGGAATCGCCCCCCCGGTTTATGCCATCAGTGATACTTTCTTGTTTGCGCGGTGTGGCACCTAAAGTTACTAATCCTCTTTTGGTTCGTGATTTTATTTTTGTTGATGATGTTGTGCGGGCCTGTCTTTTGGTGGCGGATAATCCGCACCCCGGAGAGGTGATTAATATCGGTTTTGGACGGCAAATGACTTTAGGAGAGGCCACTGATATTGTTTTAAAGAATATGGGAGCGGGGGTGAGTATCGAGATTGGCGGCGAAGGTCGAAGTTATGATAAAACCGATGTTGTGTGGCAAGCTGATATTTCCAAAGCAAAAAAATTACTTGGTTGGAAACCAGAGTTTACCCAAAAAGAAGCAATTATTAAGACAATAAAATGGTTCAATGAAAACAAAAATCTCTATTAAATTATTATCCGAGCTAAAACATCATGCCCTAAACGCGCGTCGGGCTGTTGTTTCTACATCAGCCATGGCCGGCTCGGTACATATTGCCTCGGCCCTTTCGCCCATTGATATTTTAACAGCGCTTTATTTTGATGTTCTTAATATTGATTCAAAAGACCCCGGTAATCCTAGACGGGATCGTTTTATATTAAGCAAGGGACACGGAGGATTGGGTTTGTATTCTGTTCTTGTTGAGAGAGGGTTTATTCCCAAAAAACTTTTAAGTGAATACGGCCAAGATGGATCTATCCTGGCGGTGCATCCTGTCTTGGGGTCTGTGCCGGGGATTGAAGCAACCACCGGTTCGCTGGGTCATGGTTTGGGTATGGGTCTGGGCATGGCTTTGGCCCAGAAACGAGATAAAAAATCGGGACGTGTTTTCGTGTTATTAAGTGACGCCGAATGTGATGAAGGCGCGACTTGGGAAGCCGTTATGCTGGCCGGACATTTAAAATTGGACAATCTAGTGGTCATTATCGATTACAACAAACTCCAATGCTACGGCAAGGTTAAAGATGTCTTAGATTTGGAACCCTTTGCCGACAAATGGCTGGCTAATCGTTGGGCGGTGATTGAGGTTAACGGCCACAAATTTGAGGAGCTTATCCCAGCGTTAAGAAATATACCGAAACAAAATAATAAACCGACAGTAATTATCGCCCACACAATTAGGGGTAAAGGTCTACCTTTTATGGAAAATACGATTGAGGGTTATTACATGAATATTAAGCAAGGCGATTTAGAAAAAGTATTGGCTACGGTCTATTAATTATAATTTTATGCGCACTGCTTTTGTGGAAGAAATTACAAAATTAGCCAGAGAAGATAAAAATTTATGGCTTCTGACCGGCGATCTTGGTTTTTCGGTCTTTGATAATTTCCAGAAAGAGTTTCCCGCTCAATATCTAAATGTGGGTGTAGCTGAACAAAATCTAATAAGTATAGCTGCCGGACTGGCCATGTCGGGAAAGAAAGTTTTTGTTTATTCTATTTCCACTTTTTTGACCATGCGACCGTTGGAACAAATTCGCAATGATCTTTGTTATCAAAATTTACCGGTCTATTTAATTGGCGGGGGAAGCACATTTAGTTATAGTATGTTTGGTTGCACTCATTTCCCGTTAGAGGATCTTGGTTTAATGCGTCTGTTACCCAATATGGCTGTCATGGCACCTGGTGACCCTCTAGAGGTTCGCGCTTTGATTCGGGATGTATATAGACGCAATAGTCCGGCTTATATTCGAATTGCTAAAAAAGGGGAGCCGGTTATTCATGCCTCGGATGATGTTATATCTTTGGGTCGGGCGTCAAAAATACGTGACGGTAAAGATATTTCCATTTTAGTTTCCGGCCGACAATTAGCCAACGCATTATCGGCCGTGACAACTCTCAAAAAAAATAATATAAATTGTCATCTCTTGAGTTTCCATACCATCAAACCTCTAGATAAACTGGCCATTATAAAAGCGGCCAAAGAGACCAAAGGTATAGTTGTTGTTGAAGAACATTTTAAAAATGGCGGACTTGGTATGGCTGTGGCCGAAATACTCGCACAGGAAGGATTATCTATTCCGTTGATTAATATCGGTATTGATGACGAATTTCCTAAGGGGTCAGGCAGTCAAGATTATTTTTTAAAAAAATATGGCCTTTCGCCCGAAGGCATCATTAAGGCCGTAAATAAAATCCTACACCATGAATAAGATGGCAAATAAATTTAGCAATTTAAAAAGAGAGCTGTTTCTTGTCCGCCGACTTTTGGAAGAGGGTTACGGACCGCGTTATTGGTGGTCTTATATTAAAAATAGGTTTTTTGGGCGGATGTTCTTGCCTTGGGTGCCAAAATTTGATTATCAGGCCGATCCGGACCTTGAATTGCATACTATTTGCAACAAAAAAGATCTTTGGATGTTAGTCTGGATGTTGCGCTCTTTTCTTACCTTGTCAAAATTGAGGCCGGTTATCGTCATAACTGACGACGGAACATTAGATAAGGCCACGGAGAAATTAATTCAAAGCAAGTTTTCTAATGTTAAAATAATGTTTAAAGACGAAACCACCAAGAGAATAATGGCCATGCCTGATGTGCCCGAGATTATTAAAAAAGCCAGAAGGGAGTGCCATTTTTTCCTAGATAAATTAATCAACCCAGTTGTTTTCAGCAAGGCCAAAAAAATTATCATTACCGATACGGACATTCTTTTTTATAAGTTTCCTACCGAGGTGGTAGATTTTGTTAACGGAAGAACCAATTATGACGCTTTGGTTCAACGCCAAGGTAAGGGTGAAGTGGAATTTGACTTAATGATGGACGATTTTTATATGGAAAAGTATAAACTTAAAGAAAGTAATGTCTCGTTTATGAACGGTGGTTACTTGATGATAGATAAAGAAAAGGTCGGCATGAATCAACTGACCGAATTTTTCTCACACACACGAAGACCATTGTCGGACTATTTTATTGAAATGGCTGGCTGGGCCTGTATTTTGGGCCAATCAAATTTTGCTTTCCTGCCCCCCGAAAGGTATGCCATTAAAGGATTTCTAAACAACGAAATGGTTATGAAACACTACACCAGTCCGCGTCGTTATGAAATGTTTGCCTATGGTATTGACAAAGCCGAGCAGGCAATAAAAACGAACTATAAAAATTGACAGGATTTCCTCTTTTTGTATAATGACACAATGAAATTTAAATTACCTAAGTTTAGGCCCGTTAAGGATAAGGTTCATTATGGCGGGGCGGTTATAACCAATAAAGAAATTGAGGCTCTTTTGGCAACCATTAATAAAAATGGCGGTTTTAACTGGACGGTGAGTGAAAAAGGAACTGAATTTGAAAAGGCCTTAGCCAAGTATACCGGCCACAAGTACACTATTTTTACAAACTCCGGTTCGTCAGCTCTCCTGCTGGGTTTATTGGCTCTAGATTTACCGAAAGGCTCTTTGGTTGTTCTTCCGGCCACTACTTTTCCAACCGCTTTTAGCTCAATTATCTACGCGGGCTACAAACCACTGGTAATTGATTCTAAAATTGAGACTTTTAATATTGATGAGAAGGAGCTCGAAAAAGCCTTTAACAAATTTTCAAACATCAAAGCGGTTATCGCGGTTAATATCGCTGGAAATATTCCTAATTTAGCTTCAATTTTAAAAATCACCAAAAAACACGGTGCCAAATTGGTTTTAGACAACTGCGATGGTTTTGGGGGTATCTATAACAAAAAACCCGTAGAATCTTTTGTCGATGTGGCGGCGACATCATTCCACGCCGCTCACATTATTACCACGGGCGAGGGTGGCGCGGTCTTTACCAGTGACCCCAAAATAGCCGCTCTGGCCAGACAATTCAGGGATTGGGGCCGAGAGGGTGGTGATGATGCCCCGACGGAGCTGGCGGGCTTGCCAGCCGATTATCCCAAGAGATATAGTTACCCGGTTTTGGGATTTAATCTCAAACCTCTGGAATTGCAAGCGGCCGTTGGTTTGGTTCAATTAAAAAAATTGAACCAATTTAAGAAAATTAGAATAAGTAATTTTAAACAGCTTTATAGAATATTTTCGAAATACCCCTCCTTGTTTGTTCCTGTTCGGGCTGAAAAAAATGCCGACCCCTGCTGGTTTTCTTTCCCAATATTTATTCATGGCGTTCCAAAATCGGCTCTTGTTAATCATTTTTCAAAAAACAATATTGAAACTAGGCCCATCTTTGCCGGCAACATACTGCGTCATCCGATAGGTAAGGCCCAATCTTTGGGTACTTGTCAGAATGCGGATGAAATACTTAAAAAAGGTTTGTTTATAGGTCTATCGCCACGGACTACACCGAACATGATTAAGTTTATAGAGAAGACAGTAGATGATTTTGCTCAAATATATCTAAAATAACCCCCTACATATAAATGGTAAAAGGAAAAAAAATTGCTATCTTTGGCGGCAACGGTTTTATGGGTTCATGGCTGATTGATTTATTAAAAACAGACCACGATATCGTGACATACGATATCCAAAAGAAATTCAGCGACTATGACCCCAAAAGAACGGCCAAGATGATAAAATTCAGAAAGAGGCTTCTTGATGGCGCGCGACAGTATAAAGGTGATGTCAGGGATTTAAAACAAGTTGAGCAATTCATTGATAAAGAAAAGCCAGAGATTATTGTTTTTTTGACCAGCATTCCCTTTGCCAATTTTCCAGATAAAATTTTGCAATTTTCCGTAGAGGCCACTGGAATGGCGAATGTGCTCAAAGCCAATGAAAAACTTAATGCCCGAATCGTTTATGTGTCATCTCTTTTTGCCATTGGCCATTTTGATCATGCCGTCACGGAAAACACGCCGCTTGAGCCCTTTAATCATTATGGCATTGGCAAAGCGGCTTGTGAACATTTAATCAAATCCTCTTCCGATAATTATGGAATAGTTAGAACAACCTCGGTTTACGGCGCGGGAGATTTTAATAATCGAGTGCCCCAAATAGTTATTGAAAATGCACTGACCAATAAGGGTAACTTAAAGATCAATCGAGCGGCGCTTTTGGATTTTATATATGTCAAAGATTTAGTGGCGGGCATAAAAAGCGTCATGTTTCATGACGGGAACGGGGTCTTTAATATTTCCGGTGGCCGAGCGATGACCTTGGTTGATTTTGTTGATGCCGTTGATGCATCTACTGGCAAAAAGTTAAAATATGAAGTTCATACGGTAGAAGATCGAGGCCGAAGGGGCAGCTTGGTCAATGATAAAGCCAGGCTTGTTTTAGGTTGGGAACCAAAATTTGATTTAAAAGCGGGCGTGGCGGACACCATCTCTATTTACAAAGAAAGCATAAAAATTTAGGATATCTTTTGGTTTAAATTCATATGAATATTATAATCCCCATTTTTTCGATAATTGTTTTAGTTTTAATAAATATTGTTCTTAGTTATAACGAAAAGAAATTATACTGGTTGTATGAATTATCTCATTTTGTGGGAGGTTTTATTTTGGCAGTTCTATTTTTTAACTTTTTGGATAAAAAATCAGTATTGTTTGCAGTTTTAATAGTTGGCTGTTTTTGGGAAATTTATGAACAGATTATTAATAGAAATAAAACAATAAAAAAATTTTTTGAAAATAAGTTTAGATATTACATAATCCCATCTACTCTCCTCGATACCTTGCTCGACCTTTCACTGGCTGTTGTAGGCGCTATGTTTTATCTGTACTTATTTTAAAAAATAAAGAGCCCGCGAGGAGTAGCCAATTACCTTGACGGTAGCGGGCTCTTCGCGGGCACTAGACCCATCCTTTCAGGAAGGAGTAAGGGCGGGCCAGAAGCAGTTCATAGAGGCGATTGGCCCACTTGTACTTGGCCCACCATTGAATGTTGTTGGGGTCAAAGATTTCTTTCAACCCCGGTGGTACGAGGACAGTCAAGCCAATCTTTTCCGTGGCCTTCACTGCTCGCCAGTAGTGGGGGTAGTACGAAACCAGAACCACCCTGTTGATTCCACGTTTCTCGCATTCAGCCTTTTGCCAGACCGCAATGTCCCATGTCGTGAGATGGCGTGGTGCGACACTGGCCTGGCTCTGGCTTACTGCGGTCAAAGGAATGTCCCTCAGGCAGGGGGCCACTTCAGCCTGAACGATTACCGGTATTCCCAGTTGGTGATACAGTTTCCTAATCTGTTCTCCGAGAAACTCGTTAACCAGACCAGGATCTGTCGGGCCATTCTCACCGGCTGCATGCGACAAGATTGCCTGTGCCCCCCGAAGCGATGTCGGGGGCACCGACCATACGGTCAAGCACTCCCACAAACACTTCCACATTCGTCACCTCTCTTGAAAAGGGCCAGTTGACTAACTTCCTATATTATAGTCTAATTTGTTTTAAAAGTCAAGTTTTAGTGGTATAATGGAACACATGTCAAAAAACATCGATTTATCCATAGTTATTCCTCTTTTTAATGAACAAGAGGTGATACCCTTTTTGATTGAGGAGCTCAATAAGGTGGGTGTCACTCTTTCTAAAAATTACGAGGTTATTCTTGTTGATGACGGCTCAACCGACAATACTTTTGAATTAATCAAAAAAGTTTCGGAACAAGACTCAAAATTTAAGGTTATCAAGTTTTCAAGAAACTTTGGCCACCAAGCCGCTTTTAATGTGGGGATAGATTTTGCTCAAGGGAACATGGTTCTGACTATGGATGGCGATCTTCAGCATCCGCCGTCTTTAATACCGACATTTATAAAACAAGCGGAAGACGGGCACGATATAGTTATTGGTGAAAGATTAAGTAATAAACAGAACTCTAAGTTCAGAGAAGTTTTGGGAAAAACATTTTATAAATTAATGAGTTCTATTACAAATTTAGAATTCAAGAATGTTTCCGATTTTGCACTGTATAAAAGAAATGTCGTTAACGCTCTTAAGAAATTACCGGAAAGGGAGAGGTATTTACGAGGGATGATTCAATGGGTGGGTTTCAAAAAAAAGTACGTACCTTATGTTGTTGAATCAAGGAAAGCCGGCACGCCCAAATATAATATTAAGAGATTAACGAGGTTGGTTTTAAGCGGTGTCACTTCTTTCTCGGCTTTTCCTTTGAGATTGTCTTTCTGGATTGGAATTTTTGTTTTTCTAATTAGTGTTGGGTTGGGGGTATTTGTTATTCTGGATCACTATTTTAACCCCAATCCGTTAGCGGCGGGCTATGCCACCATATCTTTAATCATCCTGTTTTTAGGGAGTATCCAACTAATAATTCTGGGGATAGTGGGTGAATATATGTACAAAATGTTTAATGAAATAAAAGGGAGGCCTCTTTATATTGTTTCGGAAGTCTGTAATATTGAGGAGGGTAACATAAAAGAAACTCCTTATGGAATTCACGCACTCTAAACTCGGTTTTTTTATTGTTGCCGACGACTTGGGTCTCAATGACGCCATCAATGGTGGTGTTTTTTTTGCATTTAAAAATGAACTTATAGACGGTGCTTCGTTAATGGCTAATGGAGAGGTCTTTGATGATGCTATGCAGAGACTAAAAGACGTTCCAAATGCCAGTATTGGTATCCACCTGGTTTTGGTTGAAGAAAAACCCGTTTCGGATATATCAGAAATTCCTTCACTTGTTACCAAAGATGATTTTTTGCACAAAAACCACAAAATATTTTTTATTAGATATATTTTAGGATTAATCAATAAAAAAGAGATATATTTAGAGATGAAGGCCCAGATTAACAAATGCATTCAAGTTGGCATAAAACCGGTCTTTATCAATAGCCATCAACACTTACATCTTCTGCCGAATATTATGGATATGACCATTAAACTGGCCAAAGAATTTGATATTCCATACATCAGAGTGGTTGTTGAACCGATATCTTTAGGTAAAGGTAAATTATTCAGACAGGCGCAGTTATTGTTTCTGAATTTTTTATCATGGCTGGCAAAAAAGAAAATAAAAAAGGCCGGTCTTCAACATAATGATTTTTTCATGGGATTTATAGACGCTGGTAATTTAAATATTAAAAGTTTAAAATTAGCGGAAAAGTTACAAAAAACGTATCCAGAAAAAATCATAGAATTGGGGTGTCACCCGGGATTTGAAAATCAAAAATTGGTTGAAAAGTATAAGCACTGGCATTATCATTGGGCAAAAGAAATAGAAGTTTTAAAAACAAAAAATGATGAGTAGGAAGATTTTAATTTTTACCCTTGTGGCGAGCGTGTTTTTAATAGCACGTCTTCCGGCCGTTCATCAGATTTATCATCAAGATGAATATAAGTGGGCAATGCAAGCGGATCCGGCCATTGACGCGGCTACTCCACACCCGCCAATAGGTAAATACACTCTTAGGCTGACCGGAGATATTCTGGGATTTGATAACTTAAGATTTGACCCTCTCTTGTTTAGTCTCTTAAATCTGGTGCTAGTTTACTTGATAATCAAAAAGCTTACCAATAAAACAAAGATTGCTCTTTTGGGAGCAGCCCTATTTTCCATAAACGTGTATAGTGTCATTGCGAGTTTACAGATAGACATAGACGGCGCGATTTTACCGTTTTTTATACTGCTAGCTTATTACGCCTATCTTCAACTATTTACAGATGATAGAAAGTTTTGGTGGATTATCTTCGGGATAGGAGTAGTGGGAGGATTTCTCACTAAATTAAGTTTCATTATTTTTGTTGGAGCTTTAGTCGTTGATTATCTTTTGATTCTCTATTATTCAGGACGACTGAATATTAAAAGAATTATAGTTCAGGGCTTAAAACTCGTTGGAATTTTTGTTTTGTTTGTGATTGGTCTTTATTATTTTAATCCCGGCGGTATGAATACAGTGATTGAATATGGCCGACATTTTCAGTCACTGGATTTTGCGTCAAGGGCTTATTTTGAGCTAGGGTTTAAAATCTTAAAATCATTGGTCTGGCTTTCTCCACTCCTTCTGTTGCCGGTTATAGGGGGGCTATTTAACAGAGAGGTCATTAAAAAATATCAGTTTTGGTACATATTTCTGTTTTTTAATCTAATATTTTATCTAGTGATGTTTGATTTTGCTAAGTTGACTGTTGAAAGATATCTAATGTTTTTGATTGTTCCGTGTTGCGTAATTTCTGCCGGAGTGTTGGGCGAGCTGATGGAAGGGTTTAATTGGCATAAAGATTATAAGAAAGTATTTTTTATATCTCTGGCTTTTGTTTTACTTTCTATTGTTATTTTATCAATACCACATAGCGTGCTACCTCTTGACCCTAAAATAAATTATGTAAACCACATAAAAAACTTGGACTTTAACTTTTTAATACCGTTAACAGGTGGTTCTGGTCCGGTTGGATTTTATTTTTCGGCCCAATATATATTGTGGTCATGGGCTGTCTCGGTCGTCTCCCTGGCCTGGGTCATCTGCGCCAAGAGGCTGCGCCGCCTGTCGTTGGCCGTGTTTTTAATATTCGGGATTGGTTATAATGCCATATTTTTGAACGAGTATCTATTCGGCAGTTTATTCGGCAGTGTCCCGAATGTGGCTAAAGCGTCAGTTCAATACGTTTTAGATAATCCTAAAATTAAAGATGCAACCACTTATTATGATACTGGAAACTATTATCTTATTTTGGCGGATAAATCCGCGGGGAGATTCTTTACCGCTCCTTCTCGCGATTATTCTGGCCGGTTTAAGGCCTACAAGGGTTATTATATGATCGTTGATTTTCCGGCAATAGACAGGAATGGGAGATATTGGCCGTTTCTGGAGAGATGTAAATTAGACAAACAATTTACCGACAAAGATGTCAACTCCTACATATTTGATTGTACAGGTATTTAATTAATGTAATGAGCACAGAACAATTTGAAAATTTAAGATGGAGTAGCCGAGATTCTTGGTTGGGCTTTAACCACGAGTCTGCTTTGGAAATGATTGACGATGGTTCCGTTTTAGATTTGGGTTGCGGCGATGGCACGTTTCTGGATTCGTTAAAATTACGAGGAAACACTGCCGAAGGCTTGGATATTTCTCAAGAGGCGATAAAAAAATGTGAGGCCAAAGGGCATAAGGTTAAACTTTTTGATTTTTCTAACGGCCAACTTCCGTATGCCGATAATAGTTTTGATTATGTGGTTATGCTTGATGTGCTTGAACATCTTTATAATCCCGACGCTCTTTTAGTTGAGGCCAAAAGAGTATCTAAACAATTCGTGATTTTAAGCGTTCCCAATTTCAGTTCGTTACCGGTGCGAGCGCAGGTTTTTTTAGGTAAAGTTCCCGAGAACAATAAACGAGGCAAGGGCCATGTTTTTTGGTTTAACTGGAATATTCTGACCCGGATGTTGCAAGTCAGGGAATTAAAGATTATTGCATCGAAATACCGCACATTTTGGCAGAACAAGCCCGTTATCGGCGTCGTAATGAGATTATTAATGAATGCGATGCCCAATCTTTTTGCCCTGTCACTGGTCGTGAAGGCTTCTAAAAATAATTTAGACTAAGATGAAGATATGTTATTTCGGAGATTTTAATCCCGATTATTCCAGAAATAGGGTT
>JBBTRD010000040.1:0-2656 GCA_038065335.1 Patescibacteria group bacterium
AGCCACTCCTGTCAGGCCATGCGGCTTCTGCCGTTCCTGACATCCTCGGGCTGGTACCCAGAGAAATATCCAGATTATTTCTGAACCAGCTTCCAATCGTGCAGATTGTGAGAAAACCCTAATTACTTCGCTCGATTTTTGTTTATAAAGAATGTCTATTAATTAAAAATGAAAGAGCCCGCGAGGAGCATGACGTTGATTGCTCAACGTGGAACTCTTTCGCGGGCAAGGCTACTTCTTCCAGCAACGAGATGGGCCGCTACCGATCTCATTGATTGTGAGAGCACCACCACTCGTGGCTATTGCCTTTGTATGCTCCACACGATAGACACGTCATTGTGGCACCTCCCTGAACAGCCAAATTGTTTTTTAAGTCTATCATGCTTAATGTATAAAAGTCAAGAGCTAAAAGGTGGCTAAAAACAAGGATTTTTAATGAGCGGGGGCAACCTAATTTTTCACTCCGCAGACAAAAAATATTAAAAACACCATCGAGTGGAGTGACTACGAGCGGTAGGGCTTTACGACGATGCGGCGTTGGGGTTCTTGGCCGATGCTTTCAGTGGTTACGTCGGAGATGGAGGCAAGCTCCATGTGAACGATCCGGCGCTCGTAGGGGGACATCGGGGTCAGGGCTTCGGCCCGTTGAGTATTGCGAACCCGTTGAACCGCTTCTTTGGCTAACGTTGCCACATAGGTCGCCCGAGATTTCTTGTAGTCATTGACGTCCACAAACAAGGTTAGGTTTTCGCCCTGTTTCAAAAATAGACTTCGGACAACATGCTCGAGAGCTTGGAGATTCTGGCCATTCTTACCAATCAAAAATTTGGCGTCTTCGGGCGCGGAAATAGCGGCCACAACCACCTCTTTATCACCGGCCATCTCTTCGCGGACTTCGATCTCGCACGCCACATTCATGGGCGCGATAATCCGTTTGATGGTTTCGACAATATTATTCTTTTGTTCAAGTGTCATCATTTGGATCTTTTTAGATAAAACTGTTCTCCGATCGAAAACAGGGTTGTGGCTATCCAGTATAGTATCAGGCCCGCCTGAATATTCCAACCGATGACCACAATCATAACCGGGAAGAAATACAGCATCTGGGTGTTAAGGGCGGACATTTGAGGATTGGAGCCACCACCAGCGGATTTCATATAGGCCATGCTTTGTTTGGCTTGGACGAATTGCAAAACGCCGGCCAGCAACGCCAAAAAAATGTTCCGGCTAGAGATACTAATAAGACCAAGAAAAAGGGGGTTGATCGAACCGGGATTAGGCACAAACGGATAAAGCAGGGATAAACTTTGAGGATTGAGGCCGGCAACAAAAACTTGATAGAGGGCGATGAGAATGGGGAGCTGAATCAGCAAAGGCAAACAACCGGCCACAGGATTAATGTTGTGCTCCTTGTAAAGTTGCATCATCGCTGCGCCTTGGGCGGTTTTGTCGTGTTTGTGTTTTTCTTTAATCGCCTGAATGTGGGGGTTAATCGCGTTCAAAGCCCTCTGGGAACGCTGGGATTTTATCGAAAGAGGGAAGAATAGGAAACGAATCACGACAGTAAGAACGATGATACCAAGCCCCAAATCATGTTGGGGCATAAAATTCGAAATAAAAATCAGCGCGTTAAAAAGCGGGATATAGAGAATAACTTTAAAAAAGGCAAAAATGGTACTCATCCCGTTAGAAATGCAACAAACCATCCACCGTCTTGAGGTGGTGGCAGGCTACAACCAGTTTTATATTATTGATTTTCATAATTATACCCGTAGGGTTCATTTCTAACGGGACCCATTATGGATAGTCAACGCCTCCCGAGGCGAACGGATTACAGCGAATAATACGACCGATTGCCTTCCATGAACCCTTACCGGTGCCGTACTTGCGAACAGCCAGCTCGGCATATTCGGAACAAGGAGGATAAAACCTGCAAGGCGTGTAAGTGGGGCCGGGCACTTGAGCCAAACGAAACCATACTGTTATCCGACGATAGAAACGAATAAAAAAGAGGATTGGTTCTTTCATATAAATTTGGCTTGATGTAATACCGCAACAAAATCGTCCCGAACAGATGATACATCTGTCGGAATTTTTTTTGTTACCACTACTACGGTATCGCATGATGGGATATTGAGCAAGTGGGCGGGCCAGATAACATCGGCCAAGAGACGCCGAACTTTATTTCGAAGCACCGCTTTTGGGGCAAACTTAGCGGCAACGATAAAACCAAAGCGGGGATAACCACGAGAGGAGGGGAGCGCTTTCATAAACAAAAAAGAGCCGTTTAGCGCTTTTCCTTTTTTAAAAACAGCGTCAAAATCTTTTTTGTTTTTGAGACGATTCTTGGTGGGAAGAGACAAGATAGACTCACAACCTACAACTTACAACCAACAACGGAGAATAGTTGATCTTATTGTTAGTCGTCGGTTGTTGGTTGTTGATTAAACAGTCAGGTCTTTGCGACCCTTGCGGCGGCGGCGGGCGAGAACGGTTCGACCATTTTTGGTGTGCATCCGAGACAAAAAACCATGCTTTCTTTTCCGCTTGGCTTTTTTGGGATTGTAAGTGAGGGCAAGAGACTTAGACATGGATGAACTGATTAATTTTTATCAGTATAGCTAAAAACAGGGGGGTGGTCAACCCCGTACGAAAT
>JBBTRD010000041.1:0-17644 GCA_038065335.1 Patescibacteria group bacterium
CAGCAATGGGCTCGCAAAAACCAGTAAATACGCTATTTTCAGGCATCATCACTATCTTTAGTAGAAAGGCCGATAGAAACATAGATAAGTTCGTGTATATAGCGAGCGTAAGTAAGTATTGGTTTTTGCGAGCCCGTTCCGAAAGGGTTCTCAAGTGGGCCGTTTGAGGGTAAAGGATTCATCCTCCGCCCCCGGCACCGCCCGGACCCGTTATATATAAAGCCCCCCGAGGGGCTTTTCTTTTACAAAAAAAATTAATAAAAAACAACGAGACCTTAGTAGTTTTCTTGCATCTGCACAATCGGTTGCTAGCTCAGTGTTTTTGACGCTATTTTTCTGGGAACCGGCCCGAAGATGTCGGGAACGGTCCCGCCTAGGCGGGACCGCATGGCCCGACAGAAGTGGCTTCGGCCGGTCAGAAAAATGAGGAGAAAATATTAGAGCTAGCCCGAGCGGAAGCCGCAAGAAAACTACTGGAGTCGAGTGATATGCCAGACAAAAATCGAATTCCCAATGACCGTTTCCGGTTTTATATTTTTGAGCCAGCCATAGGGTTTGGCCGGGCCGACATTGGCTTCTTGGTAATAAGAAGCCGAGATCCCGAGCCAACCGCCAGCCGGGTTTTCTTTTAGGAATTGTTCGGCGCTCGTAAAATCGCCGGCGTGCATCCACTGAAACGAATTGCCGAGGTAGAAAGTTTGTTCAGCCCAACCGAAATAATCAAGGTATATTTTTTGGATGTTATTAGCCTTCACAAAATCGCCTAAACGCCACAAGTCTTGACCCCAATCTAGATTTGAATCAACGACATAATTGTGTCCACCCGCTGGACCACCGGCTTGCCCGTCCGAAGCCCAAGAAGGGCGAAGGAGGGCGAATTCGTTGAAATAAGTTAAATAAGACGGATAGACCGAAATAAATTCGGCTAGGTACCAGATTAATAAAATTGAAAATGCAAATATCAAAATTAAAAATTTAGGAGTCGGATTATTTTTAGATTTTTCATTGTCATTTTGCATTTTGATTTTTACATTTTGAACTGCTTGCTCAATTTGGCCGGCAACCAAAATAAAAATAAAACCATAAATCGGAATGAGATGGCGGATGCCGATGTTGAGGTTAGCGTTGATACTCGTGGCGACGTAAATAAAAATCCACAGGAGCATCGCGAAGGCCGGGAAATGATTTCTGATTTTGTTTTTGAACGGTTCACAGCCATTTCGCCAAGTTCGCCAGCCGAGCCAAATTGCGCTTAAAAGTAGCATCAGAAACGGAATGGGTTCTTTTAACGCATAAACAACGGGGAAATAAGACTTAAATGATGTGCTTGAGAGTTGGCCTAGATAATAGGTCCGATTTCCGCCTTCAGCGCGCTGAAATACCATGGCCATGCCAAGACTCCATTGGGCATACGGCCGAAAAACAGGTTTATCTGACGCCCAGATAATGACGCTAGCGATAGCGGGAATCGGGTAATTTTTAAGAATCGTCTCCGTGTCATTTTTTTGTTGGGCCGGAGGATAGTTAAAAACATGCAATTGATAGATCGGTCCGACGATAATTATAAAACCCGCAGTCATTACAAGGACAGACCTTGTAATTAGGCGAATAGCCGGACCAAAAAATGTTTGGTGGTTTGACCAAGCCCAGATAATTGCCAAGATCAAGAAATACGGAATAAGAAGGAAGGTCGAAAATTTTGTGAGCAAGGCGACGCCAAACGAAACCGAAGCCAGCCAAAAATTAATCCGGCTTTGTTCTTTGAGGTAGCGGACAAAGAAATAAGCCGCCAATAAAACACCAAAAAGGGCAGGAACATCGGTCGTCACGAATCGACTATGAGCGATTATCGTCGGACAGAAAGCGAAGAGGAATACAGCCAGAAGGGCGGCGCGAGAATTATAAGTTCGGCGGGCCCAGACATAAATTAACCAGCCAGAAAAAAGAAAGAACAATATAAGCGGAAGTTTGGCAAAATGAACAATCGTAATCGGGTCAATCTCGGAATGATAAATCAGTGTTCGCCCAAAATTCCATTGGTCATTTACGATACCGAGATGGGCTGTGTTGTAATTTGCAAGAAAAGTAGGGTTGATGCCTAGTGGAATCATGGCTAGGCCGGCGAGGTTTTTGGCGAGAGGAGGATGTTCGGGATTAAATTGATAAGTCTGATCGGCGACATATGAATAACCCGCGCCGATGTGGGGAATCTCGTCGACAATAGGCGAGTCGTGCCAAGCGCTCGCAATCGCAATAATACTTGCGACGGCAAGGATTATAAACGTGCCAAAAGAATATCTATTCATTATTGAATTCGGAGGATAACACCTTTGGAATCAAAATGGTAGTTCAGAATTTGGTTTGGGGTGAGATAGATGAGGTTTTTGGCGCGCTGGGTTTCTGGGGTAACGGTATTTGTTAAAAACATTACCGTTTCGGCGGATACAGGAAGACCGTAGGCCTCAACGGCTGGTGCCTCTATGACAACGTATTTCTTTTTACTCGTTGGTAGAGCGTTTATTTGATTAGCAGTATCGACGTAATTGGCGGTAAATGCCCCGGCCGTAATTTGACTGGGTGCAAAAACATTAAAGTAGCGATTGTATTCAAAGAAACCAAGCGCGATTAGGAGGGCGAGGGCGACTAGCACTGGCACAATGAATTGATTATGTCCTCGACCCTCCCATGGATGAGTAACATTTTCCCATTCTTCGAAGGCATTGAATAACCACATAAACCCTCGGGCGGCGAAAATCATGACAACGGGAAGTACGCCAATCGCGCGCAAGGCGTGGGGCGCTTCGGTCGAGAGAAAACCAGGGAGAAGAAACACAAAGAACCATACAAACATAAGGGTGTGGACGGGCGAAAAATGGCCATGCTTTCGGCGGAGCCAATGATATAATTCTTTCAAAAATCCAATCGCGAACAAAATAGCAATTGGCCAACCGAGCATCGGTTGGCTATCTAGATTATGGCGCGGATTACCGTCGCCGACAAAAGTAAACATGCCGAGCGTCCGGACAACACTACCACCGAGTTCCTGAAGTGGTTGAGTTTGAGCAAAAACCGATTGCGTGTTTCGTCGCATAAAGTTTTCCGAGTTCTTCAAAAAATAAATACCAATTGGAAGGGCGACAATAATCGTCGTGATCATTAAAAGTGAAAAGCCGCCCAAAAAACGATTACGAGTATGTTCGTAGTTTTCGTGATGGAAGTCTTTTTTTAGGAACATCCAGTAATTGATAAAGACTAAAATCGCGATTAACGGCGCGATGCGGTAGGCCGTGTAAGTGTAAAATCCAATTCCACCGAAAATTCCGGCCCCAAAAAAATACCACCAATTGAATTGTTTCAAACCTCGCCAGAGAAAATAAAAAGCGAAGACCAGAACGAAGGGCAACATAATTGCCCGAAAGCCAATGCGAGAAAAATTGACGTGCCAGAATGAAATTGCCAGAAGAAAGCTTGCCACCGCCCCGACTGGCCAACTGAATAGTTCCCGCGCTAATAAATAAAGACCGAGCACGGTTAAGATACCAAACACGGCCGAGACGCCACGGAGAGCCCAAGGGTGGAGGCCGAACCATTTAATTGATAAGGCTTGGATATTAATAAATAGTCCCTCGCGGCCCGTATTTTCGGGATAAAAAATTTTATAGTCGCCAGTAGCATTGGCCACGAGGGCGTTCGAGCCGTTCATGGCTTCATCGGGGTAGAGGCCCGGTGGATATTTATCCAGCTGATAGAATCGGAAAAACGAGGCGACAAGAAGAACAGCGATAACAATCCATATCTCTCTATGATGATGTCTTTGCATCTATTTATAATAACAAAATTTCCGTCGTTTTTATCCACACCCGAAGGTAGTTATTTGTTCTCAATAGTATAAAATACAGGAATATGGCAGGAACTCCCGAACAGCAGGTTCAACAATTGAAGGAAGAATACGAGCGCAGATTAGCCGAAATCAAACAACAAGCTCCTGAAACGGGGGAGTCTCAAGTTGAGTCCGAACAAATTCCGGTCGAACATCAAGCCATTTCCGAAACGACGGAGAAAGTGATTCAAGAACAAGTTCCGGAATTCATAGCTTCTTCCCATGAACCAGGACACTCGGTTGGCGAATTAACACCGGAAGCTCAAGAAAAAGTTCAGGCTTGGGTGAATATCGCTTTTACTAAATCTTTGTCCGACGGCATCAAGGCCGCCAAATATTCTAATGATATCGCTCTGATCGACGCCTTTCATAGTGCCTTGACGGGCAGTCTCTATCAAATGTTGGTGGAGCAGAAGCGGATGGAGGTCGTTAAGTAGTTTTTAGAAATTAGTTATTAGTAATTAGAAATTTAATCTGTGTCTATATTTCTTCTTGGAGCGTATGGGGTCGTTCTTGTTTTGATTTTAATCGCGGCGTTGATTGCGCTTAATTCGATGCGGTCTAAAGGTTCGATTGCCCGAGCCTTAAATATGGCGCTTTTTTCGATTAGCCTTCCTCGCCCTCTCCCGGCCGGTTCACAAGGCGCCTCTCAACGTCCCGAGAAGGAACTCATCGGTATCATGGAACAATTATACGGGTCATTTACCAATATTCACGCCAAGGGCTGGAATAAATTTGTCTATGGCGAACCGTATATCGCTTTGGAAATTGCCGTGAAGCACACCGGTCAAGATATTCAGTTCTATATGGCCGTGCCGAGAAGCATTGAAGATATTTTCGAAAAACAAATTCACGGCCTCTATCCGGAAGCGCAGATTGAACAAGTTCAAGATTATTCCGTTTTTCATCCCGGTGGCGCGGCCATGGCGGCTTACGTGACCCAAAAGAATAATTCCATTTTGTCGATCAAAACTTATCAAAAACTCGAAAGCGATCCGCTGGGAGAAATTCTGGCCGGACTTTCTAAAATCAATCACGAAGGCGACGGCGAAGGGGCGGCTCTGCAAATTTTATTTAAACCATCTCACCAGGACGATCAGCGCAAATTCGCCGAAAAGGTGGTGCGTCAAATGCAACAAGGCTACCAGCTTAAAGATGCCGTTCAACGCGCTAAACATAAACCCAAAGATCCAACGCCAGAAGAATTAGCGAAGCAACCGCCCAAAGTTGTCACGCCTTTTGAAGGGGAAGTTATCAAAAGCATTCAGGCGAAAGCGTCTAAACCTTGGTTTGACGCCAACGTCCGATTAGTGGTGTCGGCCGAATCTGAACCGCGGGCCAGTCAGTTGCTGGATATTTTGGCGGGCGCGCTGGCTCAATTTTCGACCACTGACCAGAATGCCTTTTCGCTCAAAAAAATGACCGGCCGAGCTCTCCGGTCGCTACTTTTTAATTTTTCTTTCCGCATGTTTAATAATAGCCAGAAAGTTTTGCTTTCATCGGAAGAACTGGCGAGTTTATATCATTTTCCTGTTTCGGCCACTTCAGCGAACGTTAAATTTGTTAACTCCAAGTCTGCTGCCGCTCCGCTTAACTTGCCCGACGAAGGCATTGTGCTGGGCAAAAATGTTTTTCGCGGGGTGACTAAACAGGTTCGGATGACCGATGCCGATCGCCGTCGCCACTTGTATATTATTGGACAGACGGGCACCGGCAAGACCGTGTTTATGAAATCAATGCTTCGTCAGGACGTGGAGAACGGCAAGGGTGTTTGCGTCATTGATCCGCACGGCGATTTCGCGGAATTTGTTTTATCAATCGTCCCGCCTGAACGAGCCGAAGACGTTATTTATTTTGATCCTGGTGACGTCGATTTTCCTATGGGTTTAAACATGCTTGAAATAGATCCGACTCACCCTGAACAAAAATCGATGGTGATTGATGAACTGTTTGGTATTTTCGATAAATTATATGACCTAAAAACTACCGGCGGTCCGATGTTTGAAAAATATTTCAAAAATTCGGCCCTGCTGTTGCTTGATGATTATGCCCACGAGATTCCAACTCTAGCCGATATTTCTCGCGTGTTAGTGGATAACGCTTATCGGGCCGATAAATTAACTCGAGAAACCAATCCATTGGTCACCCAGTTTTGGACATTAGAAGCTGAAAAAGCTCAAGGCGACCAAAGTTTGGCGAATATGGCTCCGTATATCACCTCAAAAGTTACTTCATTTATTTTTAATGAATTCTTGCGCCCGATTATTAATCAGTCAAAAAGCGCGTTTAATTTTCGCGAAGTCATGGATAACCAAAAGATTTTGGTCGTTAATCTATCCAAAGGTCGGATTGGCGATCTTAACGCGAATTTACTAGGCATGATTATTGTCGGCAAACTTCTTATGGCCGCTCTGTCGCGAGTAGATATTGTCAACGAAGCGGATCGCAAGGACATGTATCTCTATATCGACGAATTTCAAAACTTTACCACCGATAGCATCTCGACCATTCTTTCCGAAGCTCGCAAATATCGTCTCGACTTGATTATTGCTCATCAGTTCATTAAACAATTAAAAGATGGCATTCGCGATGCTGTTTTTGGTAACGTCGGTTCAATCACTTCTTTTCGGATCGGGCCCGATGACGCCGAGTTTATGAAAAACAAATTTGAGCCCGTCTTTAGCCCACAAGATATTATGAACATTGATAATTTGAATGCTTATGTTAATTTACTCATCGGCGGTCAAACCGCTTTGCCGTTTAATATCAAACTGGAAACCGAACGTGTCTTCGGTGCCGGCAATCTGGAAATGACCGAATACTTGAGACAACTTTCCCGCCACAAATTCTGCCGTCCCCGTGCCAAAGTCGAAGAAGAAATCAGGGCTAAGTTCAATCAAAAACAATTATGAATTTTATTTCAAAATTTACGAAGAGGGATTTCGGATTTGCGATATTGACGGGATTGATTACGGGTACGATCGGGTGGCGGATATTTGAATTTTTAAAAACACCGGAGTTTTATAATTTGCCGTGGGCATCGCTCGTCGTGGCGGTACCTATTCTGTGGATTCTAGGCGTTCTGCTTGGTTACTTTTTGGGTCAGTGGCTGGATTTCTTTAATCAGTTCGGCAAATTCGCGGCGATTGGATTCACAAATTTTGCCGTGACGGCCGGAGTTTTAAATATTCTTCTCTCGATTACTAACTATGCGTCGGGAATTGGCTATGCGTTTATTTACAGCGCGTCTTTTGTCGTCGGTGTGATTTCGAGTTATGTTTGGAATAAATATTGGGCATTTCGCCTCCCCGATGCCGAGCGTCCCCGTGCCGAGGTTGCGGATGGCGTTGAGCCGAAGGGACCGGTCTCCGCTTCTCAACAAAAAGGCAACTTCGGGAGCGGGGCGGTCGGCACTGGGACGGTTGAATTTGTCAAATTCTTTACCGTAACCATCGTCGCTTTTATCGTCAGTCTTATTGTTGCCTCACTGGTTGTCAATTACATTCATCCTCTCGCCGGTATGAACGCTCATCAGTGGGCCAATATCGGTACCGTTGCCGGCTCGGCCGTCGGCCTCATTTTCAGTTTCGTTGGATTCAAGATAGCAGTTTTTCGGCGGTAGTTTCTAGTTTCTAGTTTACAGATTTGAGATTTAGAGTATATTTCTTTTATGTCTAAGTCTCATAAGGACTTGCTGGTTTGGCAAAAAGCCATAGATTTTGTCGTTGAGATTTACAGAATAACTGCCGAACTTCCAAAAGATGAGTTGTATGGGATTTCTCAGCAAATGAGAAGGGCGGCAGTTTCTATTCCCTCTAATATAGCCGAAGGGCAACACAGGAAAAATATAAAGGAGTTTCTCCAGTTTTTACGAATATCATATGGGTCAGGCGCCGAACTTGAGACCCAGCTTATAATTACTGAAAAATTATATCCTAAAATTAATTTTATCAAATCGAAAAATATGCTTGATGAAATTCAGAAGATGCTTACTGGCTTGATTCAGAAACTAGAAACTGTAAACTAGAAACTGTAAACTATTTTTATGCTTTATAGGAAGTATCGGCCTCAAATTTTCTCACAGTTAGTAGGGCAGGAGCATATCGTTAAAACTCTTCAGGGAGCCCTTTTGAGTGGACGAATCGGGCAAGCTTATTTGTTTACGGGACCGCGGGGGACGGGGAAAACGACGCTAGCTAGAATTTTTGCGAAAGCGCTTAACTGTGTTGATTTTGGGGAAAAAGGAGCCATTGTACCTTGTAATGTCTGCGATGCTTGCCTGGCCGTCAATAAAGGCACGTCGCTCGATCTCATCGAAATCGATGCCGCTTCGAATCGGGGGATTGATGAAATTCGGGCCCTTAAAGAATCGGCTCAAGTAGCCGCGCCGTCAGGCGGATACAAAATCTTTCTCATTGACGAAGTGCATATGTTGACCAAGGATTCTTTTAACGCGCTTTTAAAAATTCTTGAAGAACCGCCCTCCCATGTTGTTTTTATTCTCGCCACGACCGAGCCGCACAAAATTCTAACGACGGTTCTTTCCCGTGTTCAACGTTTTGATTTCAAACGCATCACGCCTAATGAGATGGTAGTGAAACTTAAGTCTATCGCTCGAGCCGAAAAAATTCAGATTAATGATGAGGCCCTATTTGAGATTGCCAAATCGTCTGATGGCGCTCTCCGCGACGCTGAAGTAGCTTTGACCAAAATCCGAAGCATGATTCCAACAGGACCGATTAGTCTGATGGACGTAAGTAATACTCTTGGCCTAATTCCTTATACTTATCATCCCCAATTTCTTGGTTATCTCGCTTCTGGTGACCAAGCTTCGGCTGTGGCTCTCATTCACACTATTCATGATGCCGGGATGGATTTAGAGCATTTTACCAAAGAATTCATCTCTTACTCTCGGAGCGTGCTTTTGGCGCGGATAAATCCAACTCTCTCGATTTCCATCGAAGGGGCCGAAGCCCACCAAGAGTTTTCTAAATTTAGCGCTATCGATAATGACAAACTCATTAAAATCATCAACATCTTCACCCTCGCTCGCAGTCAAATAAAATTCTCGCCCATCCCTCAACTGCCGCTGGAATTGGCCGTGATGCAACTGTAGTTGAAAGGATGCCATTTTTGAAGTATATTTAACTCATTGCGGGGTCGTCTAACGGCAGGACTGCTCCCTTTGAAGGAGTCTATGAACGTTCGAATCGTTCCCCCGCAGCTAATATAACATGAGCACCGAAGATCCAAATAAAAATCTCAAACAAGAACTGGTTGTTTTTAGGATGCGATTAGAAAGAGTAAAAAATCAACTAGCCGAACTGGAAGATTTGATGAAAAGTCGAGGATTGTCTTCTATGTTTGTGCATAATGTTGTGCATAATGTGCTTGGTGGAATGAGTTTAGAAATGCTTGAGCTAGAGCCAGACGATATAGAACTTAAAACAATGGCAGAAGAAGCACTAAGTTTAGCCGAAGAATATTTAGATACATTAAACAGAAGTGAGGAAGCCCTTCAGAGTGAAGCTTCTATGAGTTTTGAGACTTGGCTTAAAATGGGCCAACAAGAAACTAACCACGCGCGTGAGGTAGTGTTAAAATTTAAGGCCTGATTCTAAAACATTTGTATAAAAATATAATAAAACTCAAATGAAAGGATACATCATAAACATCGAAGAAGCATCAATTGAAAACGAAAATTTTCGGAAGGTTTTGTATACGGCCAAGAATAGTCAGTTGGTGGTAATGAGTCTTAAGCCCAACGAAGATATTGGAGAAGAAATTCATCAACTTGATCAGTTTATTCGGGTTGAGGCGGGTCAGGGTAAAGCGGTTTTAGATGGTGTTGAACACGAGGTTAGAGACGGTTCCGCGGTAGTCGTGCCGGCCGGCGCCAAGCACAATATTATCAACACTTCTTCGGACGCGCCCCTCAAACTCTATACCGTTTATTCTCCGCCTAACCATCGAGATGGTATAATTCATCAGACTAAAGCCGAGGCTATTGCCGATGAAGCCGAACATTTTGACGGCAGAACGAGTGAATAATTCTATTCTTTGATTTCTCTGATGGTGTTTTGAATTTGGGCTTTTGTTTTGTGGGAGAACGTAACAATGTCGGCGCTAATGCGCTTTTCCCATTTTAGGGTCGCGGCCTTGGCTTCATTAATACTAAAATCCGAAGCGATAATTTGTTTGCCGATCAGATAGGTAGCGAATGCTCCACCGGCTAATATAATAAAGGTAATACTAGCGATACAAACACCGAATAGGATTTCGCGCTTAGTCCGCTTAATTTGACGTGTGGGCTGGCCGGAATCTTGAGGCCGATGATCTATATAAGTGTTGTCTTTTGGTTTTTTAAAGAAGGTCATCCAAAAATAGTTTCTGGTGTATTTAATAGCCATTGTCAGTGGACCCTCTTCAGCTAATCGTCGGCCCGAAGAATGCATCGGGAGCTTGGAAGTAAATTTAACATCGCCAATCTCGTGAAGACGACGGGCGATATTAGTATCTTCACCGTAAAACTCAATACTTGTGTCGTAACCGCCAATTTTTTCCAGACCGGCTCGCGTGACAATAAAATTACCGCCTTGGAGCATGGAACCCTTTCGAAGCACAAAGCGGTTAAGAAGATAAAGTCCGTAAGCCAGCTTATAAAAGAAATTAATCATTCGGCTGGTCAATTTTGGCAGGTCATAGTATTTAAAAGGTCCGCTCAATCCTACGAGATTGGGATTTTTGGAAAATTCTCTAAAGACCGTATCGAGCCAGTTCGGGGTGAGGATTGTGTCCGAATCAACATTGGCGATTAATTCACCCGAGGATTTTAAATAGCCGGCTCGACGGGCCCAGACAATGCCCTTTCGCGGTTCGTGTACAACTTGGACCCCGGGATAACTAGCCGCAATTTCGGCGGTGCGATCGGTACTGGCGTTATTGACGACGATAATTTCAACAGAATCAGAGTATTTTTGGGCTTGTTCGCAAATCGAACCAAGGCATTTTCTGATGTGGTTTTCTTCGTTATACGCGGGAATGACGAAGCTAAGCTTTACCATAATCGCTAGATAGCTTTATTATACCCCAAAATTGTCTTTTGGTAAATTTCTTGCCAGATTCGGGCTATTTTTTCCGGAGAAAAAGATTGAACAAGTTCTAAACCCTTTAGGCCCATATTTTTACGCATCCCCGTGTCTTTTAAAAGAATAATAAGTTTTTCGGCAAAAGCAGAACTGTCTCCCGGTTCAACCACGAATCCGTTGCCATGGCCCAGGTATTCCGGCAAAGCCCGAGCCCGGACGCCAACAATGGGCAGAGCCGTGGCCATGGCCTGCATCATGTTCATGTTTTGGGTTTCGGATGTGCTCGCTACGGCAAATATATCCGAAGCTTTGTAGAGCTCGATGAGCCGCTGTTTGCTTAAAAATCCCATAAATTTCACGCTAGAAACTATCCCCAAGCTTTTTATAAGTTCTTCCAATTTTTTTTGATACATTCCGTGACCGGCGATGGCAAATTGAGCGTCGGGAATTGTTTTGACCACGATAGCCATGGCCTTAATGATAACCTCAATATTTTTCTCTTCAGCAATTCTGCCGGCGTAAACTATTGTTGGGCCGATCAATCCGAAGTTCGTTTTTAATTCTTGGTACCGTTCCAAAGAAGGCACTGGCGAGAATTCCCCAACCTCGATTGGGTTTGAAACAACCATATGCGGCTTTTTGAAACCATATTTAATCATTTCATCAAATACTGATTGAGAAGGGGCCGTGACAAAGTCGCACTTATTGTAATACCAGACAACGTATTTCATTAGAATCCACGATAAAAATGCGGGTCCGAATACCCAGTATCTTGCGAATTCGGTAATAGCGGTATGGTTTGTGCCGACAATCGGTTTCTTAAATAATCGGCTTGCTTTCAAGGCTAATAGACCCACTCCAAAAAATAGTTGAGTGTGAATTATTTCAGGGTCTTTGTCTTTTATAATTTTTATTATTGACTTGTTCCAAAAAGCCAGTCGGCCCTGGAGGGTCGGAGAAGGATAGGATATTGAGGGTAAATGAGTGACAGTAACGCTGTTTTCCAAATCAATTTCTTTAACGGGGACATTAGCGTCGGCGTAGTTTTTATTTGTATAGTAGGGGACGAAGAAATCAATCGTGTTTTCATGCCGAACCAGTTCTTTGGCCAGAGAAATGATTGAATCGGCGATGCCGCTTAGTTCCGGATAAAAATTGTCTGAAAAAATGGCTATTTTCATTATATTTTTTCAACTGATTGGCCAAGGCGAGCGGAATATTTTCTAAACAAGTAATTAATAAGAATAACGGCGACAATAATAGCGACAAGCAGGTAACTGCCATTGGTAATATAAGGACCGATTTGTTCATACGCATTACCAAAATAATAGCCGAGAAGGGTAAAAAATATCGCTCTTGGAAATATAATAATTGTGCAAATAATAATATATTTCCGGAGATTCATTTTTGTAGTCCCGACAACCATCAAGCCGGTTGTCGGTATAATGGGGGTTATCTTAAGAACCAGCAATGTTCTCCAGGGATTTTTTTTAACTAAGTCTGAAATTCGCTCTAGCCGTTCATGAGAAAGCCCGATTTTACGACCAAACCAATCAACAACCGTAATTCGTCCCCAGTACCCAATCAAATAATAGGCCACATCAGCAACGAGGTCGCTTAAAATAGCCAGAAGAAGGATGGCCGTAAAATTAAAATAACCCAAGGTAATCGCAAAAGCAGCCGCGGTGGTTACGATTGGCCCTTCAATAAGCATGCCCAGGAAGATAACCCAATAACCATGCCCAAGAACCCACTGAATGACCGTCGAAAAAGTTCCCGAATGCAGGAGAATATCCATTATCGTATGTTTTTATTATCTCATATTACAAAATTTCAGACCATTCAATATCTCTACCTGTTTTCCGTTTGTAATCAATATGTAATAATAGGACTATTAATTTTATGTTACCGATTGGTCATATTGCGGGAGGATATCTTATTACTCAAGCCGTATTAGCCCTTGCTCATCCGGCTTTATCGGTGATGGAGCAGCAACAATTATTGTGGTGGGGAATGTTTTTTGGTTTCGCGCCGGATCTAGATACGTTTATGGTTTTTATAAAAACGAAACGATTTGTAGCTACCGATGATATTAGTCATCGCAAATTCTGGTCGCACGCGCCGATTGTTTGGCTCATCGGCGGTCTGGCCGTATTTTTTTTCGGTCTAACGCGACAAAATATATTTCTTGAGTATCTAGGCATTATCATCTGGTTGAGTTCGTGGGGCCATTTCGTTATCGATACTATTCAGAATGGTGTTATGTGGTTGTGGCCGTGGGGAAAAAAGCCAATCGCGTTATTTGACGAAGAAATTAAGGACAATATTCCAGTACAGGCCTTTTTGTCGTATTGGATTAAGTTTGTTAAATTCTACATGACTCGGATGGCTATTTCTTTTGTTCTTGAGCTAGTCGTGATTATTTCGGCTCTTTTGCTCTATTTTCGCGCTAATTGACTTTGAGGGTGTTTTGATATACAATGAAAGCACAATTTATATCTCATTTGGTATCTGGAGTTATCGTTTCTAGTATCTATTATCTATCTCATCAGGTCTCAAAGAGGAATTAAGTAATGCAGAGAAGTTTTAACCGAGCGTCGGCTTTTGGCCGTCGTTCAACTAGTTTTGGCGGTAGTAATCGCCGGCCTATCGGCCGTTCCGGTGGCCGGGGTTTTCAAGGTCAGCATATTAATGTGGCGCGTTTTGTTAAAAAAGCCGTTATCACCGAACAGGTTGAAGTTTTTGTTCCCGAACATAAATTTGCGGATTTTAATGTGGATGCTCGCTTGAAGGCAAATATTACGCGTAAGGGTTATACCGAACCAACACCGATTCAAGACAAAACTATTCCGCACATTTTGCGTGGTTCCGACCTTGTCGGTATTGCCAATACCGGTACCGGTAAAACTGCCGCGTTCCTGATCCCATTAATCAATAAGGTTCTTTTGAACCATCAAGAAAATGTATTAATTGTCGTGCCGACGCGCGAGTTGGCGATTCAGATTGATGACGAGCTTCGTGGATTTGCGGTCGGGATGCGAATGTTCTCCGTCTGTTGCGTGGGCGGAGCCAGTATCGGTTATCAGATTTCCAATCTTCGTCGCCAACATAATTTCATTATCGGCACCCCCGGTCGGATTAAAGATTTAATGGAGCGCCGATTTATTAATTTGGCCCGCTTTAATACCGTCGTCTTGGACGAAGCCGACCGGATGCTGGACATGGGATTTATTAAAGACATGCGCGCCATGATGGCGGCGATGCCGAAAGAACGACATACGTTGTTCTTTTCCGCTACTATCACTCGGGAAATTGAAAGCCTGATTAATGAATTTCTGCGGACACCGGTGCGGATTTCGGTGAAAACCCAAGACACGGCCAAAAATGTTGATCAAGATATTGTCCGGGTTAATAACGGCAAGGGTAAACTTCAGGTTTTGGAAGAACTCTTGGCTCAACCCGGTTTCAAAAAAGTCTTAATTTTTGGCCGGACCAAGCATGGCGTGGAGCGACTATATAACACGCTTATCGCCAGCGGATTTAAAGCCGAATCTATTCACGGCGACAAGAACCACGCCCGTCGCCAAAAAGCTTTGAAATCATTCAAAGAAAATCATATTCAAATTCTCATCGCGACCGACGTGGCCGCTCGCGGTTTGGATATTCCCGATGTCAGTCATGTTATTAATTATGATCTGCCGGCTACCTACGACGATTACGTTCATCGCATCGGCCGAACCGGTCGCATGAACAAAACCGGCAAAGCCCTCACCTTTATCGAGTAATTTTTGTAAATCAAAATCCGCTTAATTGGCGGATTTTGATTTTGGTTTGGTGCTAATTACCAATTTACCAGCTCCAACTGTAATTATTGTATCCGCCGTAGTAGTTATACGGAGAATAGTAATTGTAGAAATATGAATGAATCGGTGCGGGGACGTAAGTGAAATTGCTAACGAAGTTCAACTGACCTTGAATGAGTTGGCTGACAGTATCCCGATAGCCGTATTGATACGGGTTACTGTACTGTTGATACTGATAGGTCTGGTCGTACTGATACTGGGGCTGATAGAAATAGGCCTGAGCGGAACTTCCGACCAAGGCGAAGACGGCCAAGGGAATGGCCACAAATAGGGCTAATTTGAGAGTTTTCATAGCGTGCATTATTTATCGTTAATTAGTTTATTGGAAAGCTGGTTCCGCCGACCATCGGTCCCAACTATCGCGCCTATGGTAGCACTAATCTTTTATTGTGCAAGGGCTGGATGATGGTTGGTTGCTTGAACTATTATTTTGATTTGAAGGGATAATCTTTTGAATCAATGTACTAATGCCGGCGGTGATGTCGCTTTTGGCAGCCGTTTCTTCAACGACATTGGCCAAAGTAGCGGTTTTATTAATCAAACCGTTCAATTTACTTAACTGTTCGGAAGCATTCATTTTTTGGAATCCCGGCGCGTTTACGGTTTTAGATAGAGTGCTTAAATTTTGTTGAAGATCGGCGACTACCTTACGTTGGGTTATGGCAGGATTAATAATACTAATCACGTGATCTTTAAATGGTTGACCCAATGGAGTAAACACCAACAATCCAACGACGGCAATTCCGAAAATAAAAAGTTTAGCCATGTATCCATAATATCAACAAACAAATATTTAGTCCACTAGTTTGACATATTTTAGAGCCAGAAGTACTATAATAAAAATGGTAAACTTGTTTATGTTTGGTAAGTCATTACTAGCTACTCTAGCCGTCTTCGGAAACATCTTGGGCGGTTTTTTTGTGGCCACGAATCAAGTAAAAGCTGTCACATCGTCAGTAATTATTAATGAATTTGTCTCGCGTCCATCAAATGGTCAAGAATGGGTGGAATTATTAAATATAACCGACGCCCCCGTTAGTTTAGATGGTTGGAAATTTACCGATTTAACTAATCCTCAAACTAACCCAAATGAAGTGGACATGTTGGCGCTTTCAGGCATCATTCCGGCCAATGGTGTCATGGTTTTTAATATTGGGTCGGTATCAAAATTAAATAATAGTGGTGATTCAATTGGATTTTATGATAACACTGCTGGCTTAATACAACGAGTAACTTATGGTTCAGTTGTTAGTCATTCAGCTGATTTTGGACTTGAAATTGCTCCTGCTGTTGGTCAGTCGGCAACGTACAGTGGATCCACTTGGTCAATTTCCGGTACTTCAACTAAGGGTTGGTTTAATGACGCGGTGGATTATAGTTGCCCAGAGGGAGTTTTAACTGCCCCAGAAGGATCATCTAATTCTCCCATATTAAATTCAATTGCTTCTTGTCTTTCTTCGGGAGTTTCAGTTGTCACAAACATGGGTTCTTTAACTAATCCATCTATCGCAACTAGTTTATCTTTTGAAAAAAGAACTACTGTCAGCGATTCGTCAACAGCTGTCGGTAAGATAGTTTTTGTCGGCCCCTTGAATCTTACTGATCAAAATACCGTAAATTATTTAAAAATGATGGGTCAAAAACTTGATATAGCTAATATTGGGAACGAGGTAAGAGTTGGTCTTAATACTATTGTGTCTGGCTCTACTGAATCCAATTTCAAAACCGCTGCCGCCACGATCACAATGTATGGTTTGACGGGAATACATACCACGCCAAATCTTATTGTGAAAAATAATTCAGGAGTTGTTATTTCTCCCAGTGATAACGTAAACTACCCCAGTATTACTTCAAAAATTTTTGACGACACTACTCATACTTATGTGTTTAATACTGATCATTTTACTACATTCGAAACAGATTCAACTTCCGCTGATTTGACGGATATTGCTCTTAGCGGAACTCCCGCGAGTTATTCTTTCGCCGGTGGAACATATACCTACAATGGGGTCGTTGTTGCCAATAGTGTTTCCAGTATTACTGTCACTCCAACCGGCGCGGGAATTATTACCATGTCTCTAGATGGTGAAGAACCCGTAACCCTGACTTCCGGTGTGGCCTCTGACGAGGTGGCCTTAATTGCTGGAACAGAAAAAACCATTACTATCATGGCTACTGAAACCGGCAAGTCAATTAAAACATACACTATTAAAATAATGAGAACGCTTAGTTCTGCCAAAACGATTACGGCCTTCAGTTTTCCATCAGGAACAGGAGTTATAAATGAAACAACTCACACCATTTCTGTTAATGTTTCTAATAGCACGAATGTTACCGCTCTTGTCGCGACTTTTATTACTACTGGAGCCAGCGTGTCGATTGCCACAACCCCACAAGTCAGTGGAATAACGGCAAATGATTTTACTATTCCCAAATCTTATACTGTTACCGCTGAAAATGGCACAACTCAAGATTATGTTGTGACGGTGACCGTTTTGGCTGCGACGCAAACTGCAAATAGTAGTGGTGGCGGTGGTGGAGGAGGTAGCTACGTCCAGTATGCATATCAACCATCAATAACTCCAGTCCCGACTCCAACTTTGAATGAGACACCAAAACCTGAAGTTTTAAGTGGAAATGACACTTATGGTAATCCTATCAATTTGTTGGCTACAGTAATACCAATAATCAAAGCGACTTCAAAAATTGTGTTGACACCAAATCAACCAATCTCATCTTCGACAATTAGTAAATTGACCACACCGACACCATCAGTTGAGCCTTCGGCCCAACAAGCGTCAATTTTGGGCACT
>JBBTRD010000042.1:0-3123 GCA_038065335.1 Patescibacteria group bacterium
CGTATTTCAATTGACGCCGGTCTCGAATTAGAGACAAACGTTCTCATTAATACGGTCGATCCTGATGAGGCGGCGATGATATTGCGCAACGTTTCAATATAATAATGATTGCTTTTTTATCCGCGACGGCAATTAACTTAATGACCGTGTTTGGATACACGGGTCTGTTTGCATTATCGCTTCTTGAAAGCGCGGCCATCCCGATTCCATCAGAAATAGTTTTGCCGTTCGCGGGATTTTTGGTTGCGTCGGGTCAGTTTATGCTTTGGCCGGCAGTGCTGACAGCTACTTTTGGCAACGTGGTTGGTTCAATAATTTTATTCTGGATTGGCCTTTCCGGCGGGCGTTGGATTCTGGAAAGATATGGAAAATACGTATTTATTCATCATCATGATATTGAAAAGGGCGAGGCGTGGTTTGAGCGACACGGCGCCAAAGCCGTTTTCTGGGGCCGACTGATGCCCGTAGTTCGGACATTTGTTTCACTTCCGGCCGGGGTGAGTCGGATGAATTTTAAAAAGTTTTTGATCTACACCACCCTCGGGGCGTTGCCATGGAATTTCGCTCTTGTTTATCTTGGAATTAAAGCCGGCGAAAATTGGAATTCATTCCGTCCTTATTTTCATATTGTCGATATTGTTATCGGAGTAGTGGTTGTGGTTTTTATCGGGTGGCACATCATGAAACATCGGAAAATCAAATGACTAAAATAGCGAACGCTTCCGCCAAAGGCGGATCCGCCTCTGGCGGAAAAAAATACATCGTGGCAAACTGGAAAAATCACCCAGATTCGGTGGCCGAAGCCGAGGATATTTTGGTTTACATCGATGAGTATTTAAAAAATGAAACTGATAAAAAAGAACGATCGTTAATCATTTGTCCGCCTTTTGTTTTTTTGGATGATGTCAATAAAATATTAAATACTTCTCGGTTAGCCCAACAAGTTGAACTTGGCGCGCAAGATATTGCGCTATCTGATTCGGGGGCCTGGACGGGTGAGGTTTCCGGTCCGATGTTAAAACGGCTGGGCGTGAAATATGTGATTGTCGGTCATTCCGATCGGCGCTGGAAGATTAGTGAATCCGACGAGATTGTCAACAAAAAACTAAAAACTATTTTAGCGAATGAAATTACACCAATTGTTTGTGTCGGTGAACGGGAACGGAATGCGGAATTTAAAAACTTTTTAAAAAATCAGATTGAAGCCACTTTTGCCGGTCTGTCGGCCGGCGAGATAGGGAAATGCCTCATTGCCTATGAGCCGGTCTGGGCGATTAGCCGTCCCGCTGCCGATATTGCGCGTTCCCGTGTCGATGTTGAACATGGCGTTGAGCCGCAGAGACAGACAAGATCGAGAGACGACCAAAGGTCGGCGGAAGACAACATCGGCACTGGGACGCCTGATACTCCCGAATCTGTCCTCGAATCCATTGCTATTATTCAGGATGTCCTTAATTCGAAATTCGTAATTCGTAATTCCAAATTCTTATACGGCGGTTCCGTGACGGCCTCAAATGTCAAAGACTTTCTTTCCCTCAACCAAATTGCCGGTGTCCTTGTCGGCGGCGCCAGCATCCAAAAAGAAGAGTTCATCCAAATACTCAAAAATTTATGAAAATTCTCGTATGGATGAACCAATAACAAAAGATATCGTCATTTTCTATCATAAAGAATGCCAAGATGGTTTCTCGGGTGCTTGGGTGGCTTGGAAAAAGTTCGGCGAAAGTGCCGATTATGTTCCTCTCGATAATCGGATGATGGAGTCAGATAAGCTTAATCTAACTGATAAAACTATTTATTTTATTGATGCCCTGCCAAGAAGTAGGGATATAATTGAAAAAATTGTCTCTCAAAATAAATCAGTTGTTGGGATAGATCATCACATTACCAATGAGCCTTGGATGTCTCTTTTCACTGAGCACAGGTTTGAATTAGACAAGTCCGGGGGTGTTTTGGCCTGGGAGTATTTTTTTCCCGAAAAACCCGTACCAATAGCTCTACTTTTTATTCAGGATATAGATATCTGGAAGTGGTCATTACCTGAAACCAAAGATCTTGCCGCCTATTTTGAGCTTGTGGAATTCAATTTTGATTACTGGGAAAAGATGGTTGCCAATATGGAAGATAAAAATGCGCGGGAGGGTATAATTGAAAAATCGGAAATGCTTACGAAATATATAGATATGAAAGTTAAAGAAATAGCCGGCGAGGCCTACCCAGTAGAATTTGAAGGAATGAAAATAATGGCCGTTAATAGCAATACTCTAAGCTCAAAAGTTGGCAACATGTTGGCCACGAATTATCCGCCGGTGGCAATTATTTGGGCAGAAACAAAAGATTATATTTATGCGTCACTAAGATCTAATGGGACAGTTGATGTAAGTGAAATTGCAAAAAAATATGGCGGTGGCGGACATAGAGCTGCAGCAGGTTTCAGGCCAAAGATTGGAGAACCATTTCCATGGAAGCGAATAGAAAATTAATAGAACGCCGCTGACTTGACCGAGTCCGAGGCAAAATCGAGCATTCGACTGAGCCATATAGACATATGGCGAAGGAGAAACGGAGATTTTAACAAAGGAATCGGTCGAGAGCCTGCTTAAGGGCCGGAAGGCCCAGCAGGGCGGTCAGCAAGTTATATGAAAAATAAAATTACAATTTACACTGATGGGGGAGCGAGGGGAAATCCGGGACCGGCGGGAATCGGGGTTGTTATCAACGGATTGCCGAGTGGGAAGAAAACGTTTGGCGAATGTATCGGGGAAACGACTAATAACGAAGCTGAATACCGGGCTTTGATTTTTGCTTTGAAAAAGTTAAAACAATTAATCGGAAGTGAAAAACTTAAGGACTATGTAATTGAGTGTTACGCCGACAGTGAACTAATGGTGGAACAGCTCAATGGCCGCTATAAAATCAAAGAAGCGGGTATTCAGAAGTTTTTTATTGAGATTTGGAATCTAAAAATAGATTTAGACACTAAAATTTCATTTCATCATATCGAACGGGCAAAAAATCAGCAGGCTGATTTTTTGGTGAACCAGATACTGGACCGGGAAACCAATCGGTTGGCTTTATAGAAAATCGGCCCCACCTTGGCGGGGCCGATGGCTAGATTCCGTC
>JBBTRD010000043.1:0-23715 GCA_038065335.1 Patescibacteria group bacterium
CGAGCAAAGGCCGGCGCCTCCCAAATATTATTAGTAAAAACTGGAATGGGTTGAAACGAAGAATGTAAAGGATCCACGGCCGTCAGATAATTCCAAGTCAGACACGCAAAAAAATCAACCGGCACGACGGTGTCAATATCAAAAACTGAAACAATAATCTGATTGTATGGAATATTCAAAGTATCAATGATTTGTTTTTTAACTTGCTGACCCGCCCACACTTCATTCGAACCCTTGCCGGCCAGCTCGCCAAGAAGATCATCGGGATGAACGGTAGTGATAAATTTAAAAAAGGCATTCCCAAATTCGGCTTCGGCTTGGCGAGCCAGTTCAACACCATGCATATCCGCCCGCGCTTCGGTGGCCAAAACCACAATCATTTTCTCTTTTGGATAATTGGTTCGAAAAATTGAGGTCAGGCTTTCTCGCACGATAGAGTAAGGCTCTTTGTAGACCGGCAAAATAACAAGATTATACACATTTTGATGCATTACTCCCGGCAGGCGCGGATTTTCTTTCACCGAAGCGAGCCGATTTATCCAATCCACTTTCAAATTCTGGCGCATTTTCATAAACGAGGATCGAATCAAAACCGAAAGATAAACGGTTTTAACGAGCCAATAGAGATCAAAAAGGATGATAAAAAAAGTGGCGAAGACAGGAGCCTTAAAAGAAATAAAAATTACAAGGACTAGAGTTAGCCACGCCAAAAAACCTGGCATTATTTCCAGAAATCGATAGATTCGGCGATCATGTGAATCCGTCAAATCCGAAGCCTTGCCAACATGAAGATAATCAAGCATTACCAACAATTAAACCACAAAAACTAACTTAGAGCAAGCGTAAACAAGCCATCTTCGAGGTCGTGTTTACCTTGTTTCATTCCTTGTTCAAGGTCGAGAATTTTTTGATAGAGACGCTTGATTTCGGCCAAAGAAAGATGGGCCACGGCCGAAAGCATTTTTTTGACGACAAAAGGATGGATGCCGGCCTTTTGGGCAATCTGGGCCGAAGCCATATTTCGGTCGGCCAAATCTTTGACTATCAACATATTGCGAAACTGATAGATCACCATCGAAAAAAGATAATAGGGATCCCGACCATAAGCCAGCTCGCCAGAAAGCAGAGAGAACGCTTGGGCTTTGCGACCCGAACCAAGAGCGTCAATAAATTCAAAAACATTCGGTTCGGTCTCGGTTTTAATAAGTAAATCTATATCTGTCGTTGAAATTACATTTTGGCGTATCTGCCTGCCGGCAAGCAGGTAATTTGCCAGCTTGTCAAGATTATGAATTCGCGCCCAGCTATCAGCCCCCGCGACGACGATAAAACGGGCCAGTGCTCCCGGCGCGAATAATACTCCTCGAGCAGTCGCTTCTTTTTTAATCCAAGCCTGTAATTGAGCCCCTTCCGGATTTATAAAACTACGAACCAAGTTTTTGGAATCTGAAAGAAAAGCTAGGAATTCCTTAGGTTTGGCGGAAACACTTGTTCCCGAATGAGTTGCCAAAATCACAATACCCGAGTCAGTCGCAATTTTGTATTTTGTAAAAAGTTCGTATAGTTCTTTCGCTGTTTGCAGATTGTCAAAAATATTACTGATCAAAATCAACTTCACCTCACTGAAAAGAGAAATACTCTTGACTGCTTCCGTTGTCTCGGCGGCCGCAGAAGCAACGGTTCCGTCAATCCGAAAAAAATTGAAACCGCTGCCGTGTTTGGCCTGATAGCTTTTAATGACCGCTTCGCGGTTTTCGCGCAAACGGTAACCGTCCTCGCCATATAAAAATATGATCACGTTGGAATTGGGAGTTGAGAAATTGGTCTTTCACCCAGTAGCGGAAGGGGCCCCTCTGGGGAAACCGACGGCCTGCCTGCCGGCAGGCAGGGACTGGTTTCCCGGGTCTGGGTTAAAGACCAATTTCTCAACGAACTATATTCCGCCTTGCCACGCCGGATTCAATTCAATCCAGATTTGACCGGGCGCGAATTTAATTTCTTCATCGTTAGAATTATAAAAATAAAGTTTCGAATCAAGTTTAGCCGGATTCTTTTTCCAAGTACCAGTAATTTTAATGCCGCTTTGATAAATCTCGGCGCTCCCCTCGCCCGTCGTCTTGACTACGATATACTGATCGCCTTGATACAAAATACGCGCGGTCGTATTCATAACCACAATCACGCTCGCCATAACTTGCTGATTGGTATTTTTGTCAATTTCCGAAGTTCCACCCCGAGAACGCGAGTAAACATTTGTTTTTGGATTATAAGCCCACGAAACATTATTTGGATATGAATAAAGAGTTACTGCTGTCGCGATATTGGAAATATTTTTGGCCGGCAGAGTATCGGTATGCGGATAGCCGTCAAAATCCTTGGTCAGACTATAATAAAAAGCCTTCGCCTGTTTAAACAACAAGTCAAGATTCGAAAATCCGTTGTGAGGCGGTTTGACGCCGGACTTTCGATAAAATATCGTGCCGTCAAACTGAAGAGCGTCAATATTGTCTATAACGTGGCTATCAAGCTTGGCTAACGCGCCATGTTCCCCGCCCCAATGAGCATAGATGGCATCAAACCCCGCGGCCAAAGGGATAAAATCTTCTCGGGCCGAACGAACAGAGCCGATCTCTTTCGGTGTTTGGCACTGAAAGACCGCCATAAATCGAGTCACGCCATTAGGTGTCACCGGCATCTCCACCACTAAATCGGCTGCGCCAATTCCTGACAATGGCCGCGCTTCCGGATCAGAAGCCATCATCACCGCCATCGGCCGGCGTTGAGCCGTGTCGCAATTCAGACCCGCAATAGAACTCGGTTTCTTAGGTGTTTCGGTTTGATTGCCTCCAATCGTAAAACTATGGCCGGAACTAAAAAGCCAGATTAATAATCCAATAATTACAAAAATACCGCCCCCGATAAAAATCTTTTTACGCTTTAATCTTGTCATTTAGATTATTATATCACAGCCAATCAAAGCGAAGCCCCGTGGCTTCTCGCGACATTCTCGCAGACCGTTCGGCTTGGTCCAGCAGGCGAACGGTCGAGGGATAGGGACCGCGCCCGCAGGAGGCGCGGGAACCGTGTCGCGAAAGCCGTGGGGTGAAGCGATATTATTTTATCACCTGATGGACGGAACAGAAATGGGCCGAACGGCCGGCGAGTTTAAGACGCTCAATCACTCCCCCGTCTTTTCGGTCACACTTTTCTCCTGTTCGACGATAGGCCTTATGGATATTTTGAAAATTACCTTTTGCTCCCGATGGCATTCGATAATCATCCATGCTTGAGCCCTTATATTCAATCGCCAATTTCAAAATATCTTGCATCGCGACATATATTTTTTTGAGATCTTTGTCGTCCAAATGTTCCACGCGCGAAGCTGGATGCAAACCGACCCGCCACAAAATCTCATCGGCATAAATATTCCCAATACCGACTATAAAACGCGGATCCATAATCACGGGTTTGATCCGCCCCTTTTTCTTGGTAAACAATCTTTTAAATTCCATAAATGAAATTTCTAATGGCTCCGGCCCAAGCTCGCGAATCTCTTTTAAATCATTAATCTTATCGTCATTCACCAAAATAATTTTGCCAAAACGACGCAAGTCAGACAACGCTAATTGATAACCATTACTCAAACCCATTACCACGCGAATGTATTGGTTCTGGCGATCATCTCTAAGAGGACCCGGTATAGCACTGGCCCATCCCGTTACAGGTCCGGCCTGCCCCTTAGGCATGGCCGGCAGACGCCCATTAGGGCGTCTTACCTGTAACGGGACCCACTTCCCATACAACAAATGGCCCGACATTTTTTGATGAATAAAAATAGTTTTCTTACCCTCAATATCGATGACAATGTATTTGGCTCTCCGCTTAATGCTTAATATTTTTTTATTTTTAATTTCTTTTTGAATTTTGGCCCAACTTGCCCCGCGACCGGTGTTAACCGGTTTTGCGGGGTCCGTCCAAGCATCTTTAAACCGCAGACCAATCAGATCCTTTCGTAATTCCCTCGCAATTGTTTCCACTTCAGGAAGTTCCGGCAAGATAAATATATTAAAAATAAAATCTAAAAACTAAAATATTTTCATAATTTTTTAGATTTTAGTTTTTATTTTTTAAATACTGCTCATTTCTGCCCAATTGTCGCCAGATTTGATGTCAGCAACAATGGGAACATTGAAGTGGTGAGCTGATTCCATAATCTTTTTAATTTCTTTCGAAACTTGCTCGACCATATCACGTTTTACCTCAAAAAGTAATTCATCGTGAACCTGAAGCAACATCCGAACAGCTTGCCCTGAACCTGCTTGCGGTGAGCTTGCTTGCCCTGAGTTTATCGAAGAGGTCGAATCCGTCGAAGGGCCGTCACCATAATTTTCGTCCAAATGTTTTTGAATGTTAATCATCGCTATTTTAATTAAATCGGCCGATGTCCCCTGAATCGGCATATTGATAGCCATGCGCTCGGCCCCGGCCCGAAGCATGGGCATAGTTGAGAGAATATCTGGAATCGGCCGGCGCCGGCCAAAAAGCGTTGAGACATAGCCATCCTTCCGAGCTTGTTGTTTCACTTTTTCTAGATACTCGGCCAGACCAGAAAATTCTTTCATGTAGTTATCAATGAAAACTTTGGCTTCTGCCCGACTAACACCAGCGGCGCGCTGAAATCCCAAAAGACCCATGCCATAGAGCACGCCGAAATTTAAAGTCTTAGCCTGACGACGCATACTTGGAATCACTTTGTCCGGAGAAATATGAAAGACGGCTGCCGCGGTCCGAGTGTGAATATCCTCCCCTTTTTTGAACGCATCGGACATGGCCATATCGCCCGAAAGATGGGCGGCAACCCGCAAATCAATTTGGGAATAGTCGCACGACAATAAAACAAAATCTTTTTCCGCGATAAAAGCTTTGCGAAATTCTTGGCCAAGTTCGGTGCGAATCGGGATATTCTGCAAATTCGGGTCTTGGCTGGATAGTCGGCCCGTTGTTGTGCCGGTCTGATTGTAGGTCGTATGAACTCGGCCCACCGAATCAAGCAACGCCGGAAAGGGTTCGATGTAGGTTGTTTTTAATTTCTGGAGCTCTCGGTATTTTAAAATAAGTTCGATAATCGGATGTTCGTGAGCCAATTTTTCCAACTCGCTATGAGCCGTGGAAAGCGCGCCCTTGCCGGTCTTGCGGACTTTGCTCTTGAGTTCTAGTTTTTCAAATAACACTACGGATAGCTGTTTAGGGGAATTAATATTGAACTCCCCGCCCGCTAATTCGGCAATCTGTTTTTCAAGATCTTCTATTTCTTTGGAAATTATAATACTCAACTTGCCAAGTATTTTTGTATCGACTTTAATCCCCATCCGTTCCATTCGCGCTAAAACCGGACTCAAGGGCAACTCAATTTCGTCCTGAACTTTTGTTAATTTAAATTCGTTTAGTTTTGGTTCGTATCGTTCTCTCAGCATTGCTACATATGCGGGTCGTTTTAGCGGTTCGGAATCCATATCTCGCCCAAATTCTAAAAAGAATAACCGTTCCAGTAGATAATCCTTAACTTCCAAATTTAATAGATAGGCCGCCAGTTTGGTATCAAACGTAAATTCGGTCGGTTTAATTCCTTTTTCTAACGCCCAGCATGAAATAGCCTTAACATCGTGACCAATTTTGCTAACCGATGGATCAGCGAGAATCTGGCCAAACCGCGCCAAAAGAGTGGCTTCTTTAAGCAATGTTTCATAAAATCCATATGTTTGTTTCGTATCAAATCCAAACAGAACCATACCTTGATTAATATCTATGTATAGAGGTTTCACCTCTATACAACTTGCTACTTCAGAAGATGAATTCAATAATGTCGTTTTGATGCCATCCACCGAAACTTTTGGTACTGCCGAAACATCAAACAAACTTACTGGCTCAGGCTGGTTGCCATCAAGCTCACCTAGACGTTTCACGATATTATAAAGGGCTAAGTCCTTGAGCAGTTTTTCTAGCGCCGGTTTATCTAAATGTTCTCGCCAGTCGGCTTTCTCTAAATCAAAATCAACGTCAACGTCGCGAATAATGGTCGATAAGTGTTTCGAGAAAAATGCCTGGTCTTTATTATCGATAAGTTTTTGAATCAGTTTCTCTGACAGCTCGGCGCCTTTTAATTTTTTAGATTTTAGATTTGATTTTTTAGTTTCGGCAATGCTTTCATATAATTTCTCTAATGAACCAAATTTCTGAATAAGCATTGCCGCGGTCTTGTCCCCGATCCCCGGCACCCCGGGAATATTATCCGATGGGTCGCCTTTTAATCCCTTAAAATCAATAAGTTGGGAAGGTTTTAAACCGTAGCGAGCCATCACCTCTTTTTGATCGTAAGTGACCGTATCGGTTACTCCCTTACGAAGCGTAAAGACGACAACCTTGTCCCTTTCTACCAGTTGAAGCGTGTCCAAATCACCCGTCATAATAACAACCTGCAGATCATCAATGACTTTGGCTTCTTCCGCCAAAGCCCCGATCAAGTCATCGGCCTCAAAACCCGCTTTTTCAAAAATTGGAATTCCAAACTTGGTTAAAATTTCTTTAATGTACGGAATCTGAAGATAGAGTTCGTCCGGCGCTTTGATTCGATGGCTCTTGTACTCCGCGAACTCCTCGTGCCGAAATGTCGCTCCCGGCAAATCAAATGTCGCCGCGATATAGTCGGGCTTTAAGTCTTTAATCATCCGAATCATGACCGCCATAAAACCAAAGATGGCATTCGTCGGAACACCTGTGGCGCTGTTCAGCGTCGGGGGCAAAGCATGAAACGCCCGATGGACCAGCGCGTTGGAATCAATTAGAACCAGTTTTCGCATATTAAAAATAAAATCTAAAAACTAAAATATTTTCTGACTTTTTGCTTTCATTGTCCGTATGCTTGCACCCAAAATATTAGCAAGTTCTTGGCTTTCTTGACTAAGGATATCGAGTAGCCTATTTTTAACAAGCCCCGACTCTGTAATTAATTTCAGCCAAAAACATGACTCATTGGCTGATTTCAGGGCATGATGATAAAAGTTTATAAAGTCCCTTTTTGAACTGGCCGCCCGAGCTTCAAAAATATTAGCCCCAACAGAAGTGCCACTCCTTAAAAGCTGTTTGCCCAAGACTTGAACTTGAGGATTTTTGTCTAACCCACTATAAAATTTGACCACGTCTAGGGAATATTTAGATACTCTTTGCTCAAATTTTATTCTACCTTCATTCATTCGATAATATTTTAGTTTTTATTTTTTAGATTTTAGATTCACTGTAATGTTTCGTTCTTGTTCTGCTATATGATCTATGTGCACTACCCAATGGTTTTTTGGAAGAATATCGGCCACCCGCTCGGCCCATTCGATTAAAACAATGTTCTCAGGATTGTTTAAAATATTTTCAACCCCTAACGGTTCCAAATCTTTATAATCTTTCAATCTATAACAATCTAGATGATATAAAGTTGTCGGTTGTTGGTTGTCGGTTGTTGGTTTAATTCTATAATGCTTCATTAAAACAAATGTCGGGCTTTTTAAATGTTCTTGGACGCCAAGAGCTTCGGCGAAAGCTTGGGCGAAGGTCGTCTTACCCGCGCCCAATTCCCCTTCCAAAGCAATAACGATGGGTTGGCCGTTGCCAATGTGAATTAATTCCAACGCCTGCTCCTTAGCAAATCTTTGAGTTTCTTCGGGGCTGTGAGAAACGTACATCATGGCTCGTATAATAACTTTTTTATGGGGATGTTTCAATTTTACCCCCACACCCATGCATGGGTGTGGGGGCGAGTTTTTGGATGAAAAAGCCCCGTCTCCAACGGGACCGTCTTTTTAGGCTAGTAACGTTAGAAACGGGGTTGCGGACCGCGGCAAACGTGCCGCGGTCCGACGCTGGTGGTCACTTGCAGGTCTGACTGTCCTCGTCCCAGAACTCTCGGGACGAGAACCCCTGCCTGTTGTACCACTCTTTGCATCCTTCTCGCCCGAGGCCGGCTGGAGCCGGCTCAACATCCGCGAACTGCGGCGTGGGCGATGCCGCATGGACGGGCAGTGCGGGTGCTGGAGCGACAACTGGCGCACTTGTGGCCGTCGCGCTGACCGTGGTTGTCCCGCTATCAATCATCCGCGGGACGAGATACAACAGGGCCCCGAGACCGGCAACAGAGACGAGAAGGATGACGATCATCATCGCTGTCAGCCACGTTCCCAGACCATAATGATGGGTAGCTAGCAGGGTTGTGGCCACGCGACGTGTTCGCGGTGTCGTTGTGGTCGTTGCGGTCGTGGTTCTTGTTCTGGCCCGCCGCGTGGAGCCAGTTGTGAGTGGTGTCACGACAGCAGCGGTAGTGGCAGTGGCAAGAACCGCCGGTGGCGGAGCTGGTGCGGCCGGACGAGCCGGAGGCGCCGCGGGTGGCGGAGGGACGGGGGGTACGGGCACCACGGGTGCGGGTCGTCTCGCTGGCATTCCTGGCATTGTCCTTCTCCTTGTGTTAACTAGCAGGGGCAACGGGTGTACCACCCGTATGCCCGCACGTATTCCAGTCGGACGGGTCGATCATCGACCACGCCCTCGGTCCTGTCCGAGTTGACGACGGTGATGTATGAGGTCCCCGTCACGACCCACTCGGTCGTAGCACTCTTGTGGGCCCAGATCGCTGGGCCGAACTGACGGCTCCCGGGCCGGACAAGCCCGAAGCAAACGAGTTCTCCACTGGCCTGGTCCGTGATCTTGAACAATGTCGGGATATTGCTCCCCGAGTTGTCAAACCACTCGCGGTACTGCACCCCATCCTGGTTCGTCCCCACTCGGGGATCCCAACAGGATGGAGGCACGGCCAGAGGTGGTGAGTAGTTGAACTGCGGACCGCCCATCGGCTCGAGAGGCGCGACATGCGCACGCGGCTGATGAGCGGCACACGCGGAGGCCACGATGGCCAGAACGACTAACCCGAACAGACTCAATCGACGAACTGCCATGGTGTCCTCCATTGCCTCGCGCGGATTGCGCGGGTTGAAATCAAACAGTGAATTGGAAAGTTGCTTGCCTCTCGATTGAATATCTATATTATATCACCTTATAATAATTCTGTAAAGACCACAAAAAGCCAGCAAAGACGCCATTTTTTGAGTCCCCTAGTCTATGTTTTTGTAGTGTCTGATTTTTGCCACGCCCCTCTCTTTATCGAAAGCAACCGCGACTACATCCATCTGCCAAGGCTGATTATCAGGATAATGATTGTCCGACAGATAGGTGCGCGCGATTCTGGCCATACGATGACGCTTGTCGGCGTTGACTCGAAGTTCGGGCTCAAAGCCGGGGATGTCCTTTTTACTGGCTTTGACTTCCACAAAAATAACAATCCCCTCTTTCTCAACAATGACATCAATCTCGCCCCAAGGTTTGCGATAGTTATGTCCAAGAATGGTATATTTTTTAGATTTTAAATATTCAGCCGCATAATGCTCGGCAAAAAATCCTAATTCACTTGTTCCGTGTTCGATCATTCAGATAGTAGAAATCCGACATCCGCCTCAGATTGTATCTGAAAACAATGAATGTTGAAACGATTACGATTAAGGATAATAGACGAAATAATAATTATATCCGGCGGTCGATACAATCCTGTCGGATTTTCACTACCTGATCATATCTAAAATCTACCACTTTTTTCCATCAACACCAATTTACTCTTCTGTCTGGCCATGTGGATAGGTGGGGTTGCTGTCGGTAGCTATTTATGGTACCTTCGGCGTACGTTCTCGCAAGAGAATTTTTCTGTTCCTAGGTCTATTAGCCCATATCCCATTAGAACTACCCTCAAAAACTTAAACTACTACGTACAAACCCCCCTCCGGGCTTTTTCATATCATTTTAGAAACCTTTTTAAATCCGAGAAATCTCAAATTGGGTCTATTTTGATAATTGTTTTAACGCTTATTGCCGTAAAGGGACCGAGTACGGGCCAGTCAGGAATTGTCGGTAATATTGTGCGACATTACATCGAAGAAACGTCGGCCTCTATTATTCCGATCGAAACAAATCTCCAATTGACGGACATTAAAAGCTTGATGGGTGGTGGCGCTTCGGCGATTTCCCCAACAGTTGCCCTTTCGACTATTTACGAGGGCCAAGGAGGAACCGGAGAAGATGTTTCGCTAGAAACATACGCTATTCAAGATAGTTCTGTTCAAGCTATTAATTCGGTCTCGACGGATTATCTCAACGATATCAAACCCAATAAGGTTATTGAGTACACCATCCAACCGGGCGATGCGCTGTCGTTTATTGCCTCCGACTACGGAGTAAGCGTTAACGACCTTATTTGGGCAAACAATTTAAAAAATGCTGACAGCATAAAACCTGACCAGATTATAAGAATTCCTCCGGTTTCGGGGGTTATTCATAAAGTCAAAAAAGGTGATACGGTGAGCTCAATTGCCAAAAAATATGGAGTTGATTCAGAAAAAGTCAAATCTTTTAATCGTCTTTCTGAAGCAGATAATTTAAATATTGACGATGAGATAATAGTGCCGGGAGGTAAGATAATGACTCAATATATAGCCAAAAACCAAACGACAGCCGCCGCAATATTCGCCCATTTGCCCGACTTAGGCGATTATTTTATGCTTCCAACCCGTGGTCGGATCAGTCAAGGACTCCACGGAAGAAATGGTGTCGATATAGCTGCGGCTTGTAATACCAATATTTTTGCCGATGCTGATGGTGTTGCCACAACAGTTGATGATACGGGGTATAATGGGGGATTTGGCAAATTGATTAAAATATCTCATTCTAACGGCACAGAAACACTTTTTGGCCATGCCAGTAAACTGCTAATTACCGCCGGACAAGCAGTGGTTAAGGGCCAGTTAATAGCTCTGATGGGCAGTACAGGTCGTTCCACGGGTTGTCATCTTCATTGGGAAATTCATGGTGCTAAACACCCACTATCAAACTTCAAAGCAGGTTCTGTGCTTTAGTTACCTTCTCCGAGCAACTTTTCGTTGATTTTTAAACTGATTGCTTCGGCAACATGATTGGGTTTAACCAGTTCTGACTGTTCCAAATCAGCAATTGTTCGGCTAAGTTTTTTAATTTTGTGATAAGCCCGAAGAGAAAGGGATTTTGACGCCACTGCATTTTGAAGAACTTTTTCCGCCTCTGGCTCTAAAAGACACCACTTATCGATATTTCGATAAGAAATCTCGGCATTAGTGAATATTTTTGAATTTCCGCCCTTGGCGGAGAACCTCATCAGCTGAACAGTTCGAGCTTTAGCGATTGTTTCTTTAATTTCATTAAATTTTTTAATCGGAATTGGCTCTTGAGTGGTTGTGGCTGTTTCTCTCGGAACATTAATTTGAATATCGATACGGTCTAAGAGGGGACCGGATATTTTTTTACGATAACGAATAACATTTATCGGCGAGCAAACACAACTAGCCTTTGGTTCACCATAATTACCACATGGACAAGGATTCATGGCCCCAATAAGCGTAAATTTGGCGGGCAAGCGGACTGAACCAGCGGCTCGAGAGACGGTAATCACGCCTTCTTCAAGCGGTTCCCGTAAACTTTCTAGGACGTGCCGAGGAAATTCGGGTAATTCATCAAGAAACAAAATTCCACGATGGGCCAGGCTAATTTCTCCAGGTTTAGGATTGGCCCCACCACCAACCATGGCCGGAGCAGAACTTGTGTGATGAGGGCTACGAAATGGCCGGCCGGACATGAGAGACGAACCATTTACAAGGCCCATCGAGCTATAAATTCGAGTGACTTCAATCGCTTCGGGAAATGAAAGGTTAGGCATTAGATCAACTAAAGCCTTAGCTAAAAGGGTTTTTCCTGAACCTGGTGGACCGGACATGAGGATATTATGCCCACCGGCGGCCGCCACTATCAGAGCCCGTTTAGCTGTTTCCTGACCCTTAATTAAACGAAATGCCTCGCCATCATCTTCAGAAGTAATGGTATCAGGAGCTTGATACTTCGCTGGTTTTAAAGGTTTCATGCCACTTAAGTGATCAATCAGCTCGGTGATAGTACCCACACCAAATACCTTTAATCCCTCAATAATTGAAGCTTCGCCGGCATTGGCAACAGGCACAATAATTTCTTTAAAACCTAGACTTTGGGCCAATATCGAAGCCGAGAGAACACCATTAACTGGCTTGATGGCTCCGTTCAAAGATAATTCACCCAAGAATATCTTATCTGACGTATCAAATTTTACTTGTTCGGTTTCTAAGAGATACCCAACCGCAATAGGTAGGTCATAAGCGGGACCTTCTTTGCGAATATCCGCTGGCGCGAGATTTATAATAATTCTCTTGTGTTTCGCGCTAGGAGGAATAAGGGCGTTGGTTCGAATGGCTGAAGCGATTCTTTCTTTAGATTCTTGAACAGCCTTATCTGGCAAGCCGACAATATTAAAAGCGTGTAAACCGGGCGTAGAATCAACTTCAACTTCAATCAGTTGCGCGTCGATACCACTAATTGAAGCCGAGAATAGGCGAACAGACACAAGGATAAAGAGTTAAATAAAAATTACTTGGCACAGTTAATGCAAAACGGGGTCATGGGCACTTCCATCAGACGTTCAAGAGGAATATCTACACCGCACTTCTCACAAACGCCGTAATGGCCCGTTTTGAGCTTCTCTTGAGCTTTTAGAATAGCTCCAAGGTGGTGTTTGAGTTCTTGTTCAATGGCCGTGTTGTTTTCTGTCACTGTGGCTTCACGAGCAATATCATCTTCGCGGACATCTCCTTCATAGTCAGCCGGCTTAGGTTGAAATCCGCCTGAAGCTGGATCTTTAACCGCTACATCATCCAGTTCTTTACGAACCAAGGATTCTTCTTCAAGTAATAGTTGGGTTAATTTTTGTAGGTCTTGCGAAGTCATGGACTTATAGTATCTAAATAAGTAAAGAATGTAAAACAAGAAACAAAAGAAGGCGCAGATAGTCGCTTTCAAATAGAAAATTGCGAGTGTGACACTGCGCCTTCGAAACTAATTTTGCCGGCGGTCCATAGTTGTTATCAAACCTCCAGCTACTTTCAAAGAACGGTACTGCAACTTGCTTTTACTCATTAAGTATAATCGAATGGTGACATTGGTGTCAATGTTGATAAGTGTCACCAATGTCACCATGTCACCACTGATGTCACCACTACTAAATAAACGGCTCTAATAAACACTTTTCTAATGGTGACATGGTGACATCAGTGGTGACACGGCAAATGTCACCATGTCACCAGAATGTCACTTAGTGACAGGTTATAAACACCCCAGTTTTCCACTTAGACCTTACTTTCCCGGAATTGAGAAAACGTCAATAGTAACAAACATAGCTTCACGAGAACCAGCTACGACTAAATAGGTTTTGCCATTGTATTGCACGAAAGTATAGTCGATGGAATGATCTGGATAAGGAAAATTTTTGAAGCGAACGGGTGTGCCTTTGTAACTAGTGGCCACAAATGGACCGGTATTTTTGGTTGGCGTGATCGCCATGATATTGGATAAATTAGCACTCATAGTTGATTCCCAACCTTGAAGAATACTGACGGAAGAACTGGCTATTTCGCTAATTATTACTAACCGATAACCAGGAATAATATTAGTGGCCGGCCGACCCTTGCTATCAAAAGATTCTTTTTGGCCATACAGCAAAAATTTATAATTCTGACCCAATACTGCTGGAAGTGTCGCCGGATACGATGCCACAAAACGATTGAGAAGACCCGTAACTGTCAGAGCTTGAGCGCTAGAAGAAGCCCCGCTCACGATATCAATCACGGTTAAAATTCCTGGGGTTATGCCAGATTGAGCGTTGATACCGCCACTGAACGCAGTAGTTGGGTCTCCGGATAACGGAAGGGCAATCGCTCCACCTCGATTCGTAAATATTGTAGATAATATGTCTGGATTTGGAGTGGCAGTCGGACGAGGCGTAAAAGTGGGAATCGGAGATTCTATAGCAATTTGATCAGGACGAATCATAAAATACCAGTAGAAACCGGCGAGAAGTACCACCACTATAGCGCTACCGACAAAAACAAGACTCTTTGGTCTTTGATTTGAACCAGCCGATTTAGTGTCTGTGGGCGGAACATAGAACTGATTTTTTTGGTCAAGTTTAGTTGCCGGTACAGGAGTCGCCGAAGGCATAGATGGCATTACTGGTCGAGGAATTGGTGCGGGTGTTGGGATTTTTTCCGTCTGACTTGGTGTAAACGACAAGGGAGTTGATTTTGTAGCTGAAGGCATACTCGCGGTTGGCATTGGTTTTGAGGGTATCGGCGGGGGAGTAGCGGGAACAGCGGGCTTGGCCAGAACAGGAGTGTTGTCAATTTTCCTAGGAACATTAACGCCTTGAGGCTGTTGTCCGGCCTTGAGCTTGGCCAAATCGTCATTCATTGTTCGAATGGAAGACTGATATTCTTTGGGGGCTAATGGAGTCGCCGAAGATGTGGGCGCAACTGGAGTGGGACTTGGTTTTTGTGGTGGTGGGATTGGATTTGAAACCGCGGGTGATGGAACTGCTGGGCGGGGAGATAGATTCGAAACAGGAGACATCGGCGCCGGTTGCGGTGCTGGTTTTGGCACTGGATTTATAGATGGAGAAGAAGCAGGCCCATTAGCTGACGGGGGAGGAGAACCTTGGGGACGACTAAGCTCTTTAACTAAATCATCGATGTTTGATTGAGAAACTGACGAATTTGGACTTTGGTCGTCCATAGTATTGAGAATTAATTTATTACCCTAATTCTATCACAAGCGCAAATTATTTTATACACAATTTAGTTTTTTCTTTCTTTCATGGTCAGATTAAGTCGTCCTTGGTCGTCGATAGCTTTAACCCAAACATGAACTTTTTGGCTTAGTTTTACTTTATCACTTGGATGATTAACGTGTTCATTGCTCATTTCGGAAACATGAACCAACCCATCTCGGCCGGGCATAATTTCGACGAAAGCGCCAAAATCTAGAATCTTTACAACCGTGCCATCGAATTCATCGCCCGGATTTGGTTCATAAGTAATCTCATTGATAAGCTTGATGGCTTTGGCCATACCTTCCGCCGTCACGGAAGTCACAAACACGGAACCGTCGTCTTCAATATCAATTTCAGCGCCGGTCTGTTCAATAATGGCGTTGATATTTTTCCCGCCCGGACCAATTAAGGCGCCGATTTTGGCCGGATTTATTTTTATAGTTTGAATTCGAGGAGCGTGAGGGGAAAGGTCGGCCCGATGGGTGCTAATGGCCGTCGTGAGGACTTTTAATATTTCCAAGCGAGCCTTGAGGGCTTGAATCAGAGTTTCTTCGACAATTTGGGGGGTGATACCTTCAATTTTCACATCCATCTGTATTCCCGTTACACCCGTGGCCGTACCGGCCACTTTCAAATCCATATCGCCATGATGATCTTCCGGACCTTGAATATCGGTCAAGATTTTGTATCTAGGTTGTAGGTTGTTGGTCGTCGGTTGTCGATCTATCATCAGACCCATTGCGATACCGGCCGCCGGCGCTTTAATCGGGACACCGCCATCCATTAAGGCCAGAGTAGAACCACAAACCGAAGCCATGGAAGATGAACCATTGGAAGATAGAATTTCCGAAACTAATCGAATCGTGTACGGAAAATCGGCTCGGTCAGGGATAATCGGTTCAAGCGAACGTTCGGCCAGATAGCCATGACCGATCTCGCGTCGGCCCGTTGCCCCGAGACGGCCAACTTCACCGACACTATAGGGCGGAAAACCATAGTGATGGAAGAACCTTTTCTTGGTTAAATCAATCTCCATCGACTCCAACCATTGCTCCATGCCCGGCGCGCCGAGAGTAAGAATGGATAAGGCCTGCGTCGCGCCCCGATTAAACAACCCCGACCCGTGGGTGCGGGGAAGAATCGAGGTATCGGCCGAGAGCGCGCGAAGTTCATCCATTTTTCGACCGTCGGGACGCTTTTCTTCTTCGATGATGTTTTTGTGAACGATCCGATCGATTTCTTCTTCGTAGATGGTTCCGGCTTCGTCAAGTTTCTTGGACAGATTTTCAGCCTCTTTATATTTGAATTTAATTTCGGTCATCAATTCTTCTTTAATCTGACCAAGACCTTCATAGAATTCGGATTTATCCTTGCCCGGGGCATAAAGCGCGGCCTGAAGCTTGGCTTCCGAGAAACTTCGGACGACGGAAACAAGTTCTTCGTCGTTAGTAAAAACCGACAATTCTTTTTTCTTTTTGCCGATTTCACCAGCGATTTTATTTTGAAGGTCAATTAAACCCTTGAACGCTTCAAAGCCCACGGAGATAGCGCCGGCAATGTCTTTTTCAGGTATAATCTTGGCCCCAGCCTCAATCATGTTGATTTTTCCGGCCGTACCGGCGACGACAATATCAAAATCACTGGTGGCGCGTTCTTGATAGGTTGGGTTGAGAATCAATTTACCATCTACTCGGCCAATCCGAATACCGGCCACGGGACCGGCCCAAGGAATATCGGAAATCATCAGTGCTAGAGACGCGCCGAACAAGGCCGGAATATCGGGATCATTAATGCCATCAAACGATAGTACAGTCGCGATAACTTGAATCTCGTTGCGAATGTTGTGATTGAAGCGAGGACGAATGGCGCGATCAATCAAACGACCCGTCAAAATAGCGTCTTCGGTAGGACGACCTTCACGCTTAATCCATTTGGAACCTTTGATTTTACCGGCGGCGTAATATTTTTCTTCGTACTCAACTTGGAGGGGCATATAATCCACCTCTTTCACGTGAGCCGACATAGTCGCGTTAACCATGACGGTTGTTTCGCCGTATTGAATACTGACCGTGCCATTGGCCTGACCGCCAAAACGCCCAACCTCCACCGTCAACGGTTTGCCCGCAAACTCGGTGCTATATTTTTTTACTTCCATACGTGAAGCCAACCAACAAGAGGATAGAAAGCAATACTGGCCGCAGACCTCGCTTGCCTCGAATGTAATCGAGGAGACCGAGAACTATGGCCAAAATTGAGCCCCGTTTGTTTTGCTTTGCGCTTCCTTGAGGGTTATTAATTAACTGCCTTGAACATACCACAAGTATCCCATAAAAACAATGAGCCCGCGATGGGCTCATGGATGGCGAAAGGGTTACCAGACTTCCCCACACAACGACCCTCCACATGCCCGTAGCATCCTTGAGGCAAATATCATTCACCTGTACCATTGACACAAGGAACTCCTTTCTCTATAGAACAGAACACAAAATACCACCAAAGTGGTATTTTGTAAATGATTCGGTGAAACTTATTTCAGCAACACTTTGTCTTTCACTTCTTCTAAATCGAGATAGTTGTTGGCGGATTCGATGAGACGGGCCGAAGTGGAACGATGAAAACCGGCCACTTCCACGATGGTGCCGTTGAATTTCAAATAATCAACGAGGGGTTCATAGTCACCGTCGCCAGAGACAATGACCACGACATCAACGAGCTTGGAAATAGTAATGGCGTCAATGGCGATGGCCACGTCCCAATCACCCTTCTTCATGCCGCCGGGGAAAATTTGGAGGTCTTTAGATTTTAATTCGTAACCGGCTTTTTCCAGGGCGCTGAAAAAAGCTTTTTCTTCTTCGGTGTCGGATTTGACGACATAAGCAATGGCGCGCACCAGTTCGCGATTAGCAGTGGTAAGTTTTAGAAGCTCGCCGAAATTAACTCGGGCTTTGTAAAGATTCTTGGCCGAGTGATACATGTTGGAAACGTCCACAAAGATACCGACCCGATGATTTTTCCGCTGGGGAACTGTGATTTTATGCAAAATAGCTTACCAGCTTACTAGCTTGCTAGCTTCTTAGGTTTTTCTAATAAGCTAATCAGCTAAGAAACTGTTTTAAAAACCGAGCTTTTTAGCGAGGGCTGAATGCCGCTTGGGATTGTCGCGCTTCAAAAAATCCATAAGCCGTTTGCGCTTGGCGACCATTTTCAAAAGGCCAAGACGAGAGCTGTTGTCTTTGGTGTGCTTCTTCAAATGCTTGGCCAACGACTCAATTTCTTTGGTAAACAAAGCCACTTGGGCTTCCGCCGAACCGGTATCCTTGTCGTGAAGACGGACAGGTTCCAAGACTTTTGATTTTTGTTGAGTAGTTAGAGCCATGAGAATAATAGTAGTCAGAACTTAGAAACTAGCGATTAGTATTAAAACCAAACTAGACACATTATATCACAAGAAAAAACGAGTTACAAGGACTTATATTTTGCGACATAAAGAGATATACTGGGTTTGAATTGTTTTCTGTAACTACTGGCTAAGTCCTAAATTCTAATTACTATCCCCATGGCCGATCTGCGAACTCTTAAAATACAGTATCTCGAACATTTGGAAATCGAGAAAAATCGGTCGCCCAAGACTTTGGAAAATTACGGCCGATATTTAGACCGTTTTTTGCAATTCGCCAAAGTGGCCAAAGCGGAAGATCTGGACGACGAACGTGTTCGCCAATATCGTTTGCATTTAAATCGTCTCGCGGACAAAAAAGGAAATCCGTTGATGAAAGTGACCCAGAATTACCATGTCATCGCCTTGCGAAATTTTTTGAAATATTTGGCCAAGAGGGGAGTTCAAAGCGTCTCGGCGGAAAAAATTGAACTAGGTCGGGGCGAAGACCGCCACGTTACATTTCTAGAACACAATGAATTGGATCGATTGCTCAAGGCGCCGGAAGGTGAAAACCTTAACGCTCTGCGTGACCGCGCGATGTTACGAATGTTATTCTCGACCGGCATGCGGGTCTCGGAGCTTTGTTCGATGGATCGTAACAAAATTGACGTGAAAAGAGGGGAGTTATCCGTGTTAGGTAAAGGCCGAAAAATTAGGTTGGTATTTTTATCCGATGATGCCAAAGACTACATCGCCCAGTATCTCGCCAAGCGAACTGACGTTGATGAGGCCTTGTTTATCCGTATTCCGAAATCAGGTAAATTCGGCGGGGATGATAATCTTCGTCTCACGCCCCGATCAATCCAGCGTATCGTCCAAAAATATGCCATCAAAGCTGGTATTATGGGTAAGCACGTTTCACCTCATACCTTGCGCCACTGTCTACATAAGGAGACCAGGGTATTTTTGGATCAAGAAATATGCTCTGCCCTAACCCTCTTTCAAAATCGAGATACTCTAGTTAAGAGTATGGACTTTGAAAATTTGACTATTTTAAATTCTGAAGTCCAACAGAAATTTAGCCACCCGGCAACAGATTTAATTCAAATACAAGCTGACGGCCATGAGTTAACCTGTACGCCAGCTCACAGATTATTTACAATTTCATCAAAAGGCGTTACCGAAATAGAGGCAAGGAATATCCGCACAGGAACGCATTTAGCAGGAATATCTTGTGTAAAGCAACAAGGTAAAAAAATTCTTCCCGCTTACGTCTGGAGAATCTTTGGCTATATACTTGGTGACGGAATCATTAGTGAAAGAAATCACGGAATACATATATATGACAAAGATATTAATTTTCTCAAATATTATCAGAGGCTATTTGTAAAATATAGCGGGAAGGAGCCTTTTGTGCGTAGCTACAATAATTCTCTAAACTCTTTCGTTTTAAGATTTTATTCAATGGATTTTATTAGATTTATTAGGTCTTACATTTCAGTTGGCGTAGCTAAATACAAAAGGGTACCTAGGCAAATATTTCAAGCGACTGACCATGAAATTCGTTATTTTATCGCCGGTCTTTATGATGCCGAAGGAAATAGTGGCACGATAAAAATGTTTTCTTCCAGTAAAGAACTACTTAAAGATGTGCAAATGTTACTTTTAAGGCTAGGGGTTGATAGTCACGTTTTAAGACGAAATAGAAAAGTCAGACTGCCACAAGGCAAAATAATAGATCACACAATATACACGCTCCATGTGCTTGAAAGAGATAGCCAGAAAAGATTTAAAAAACTGATTCCAACACTCAAAAGAAATATCCTCCTTTTAAAAAAGGCCAAGAAGATTGCATACGATAAAATTCCAGCCCAAGCTCTGATTGGCCAACTTTTAGAATCTTTACCCAAAAGAAGCGGTTTTCACGAGTATCTACAAAAAAAATGCGGTATGAAACATTTAAAACGCCACGTTAAGTTGGCATTGAGCAGAAATTTGCTATTAAAAATACTCGGTTGTTTAAAACAATTTAGAGAAGGGGCATACTTTTCCAAAACCGCTGAAACTTTAGAAAAGATAGCTTTAAACACAAATATTATTTGGCTTAAGGTAAAGAAGGTGACTCGAATTAAAATCCCCGAGCAACAGGTTTTTGATTTTGGTATTGATCAAACTCATAATCTTATAACTGATGGATTTATCTCTCACAATTCCTACGCTACTGACCTTCTTCGCAACGGCGCCGATATTCGTTCCGTTCAAGCTATGCTCGGCCATTCTTCGGTAACAACCACTCAAATTTACACCCATGTTACCGACACCCAACTCCGCGAAATTCACAAGAAATTTCACGATAAGAAAAAATGATGAAAAATAGAACGAGGCCCCGCCATGGCGGGGCCTCCGTGTAGGCCTACCCTAGAGATCTTCGGTGCGAGGACAGGTGATTTGATGTTTGTACCGAAACGTAAACTTGCCCCGAAGCCTGATCTTGATTGGGACAGACCAATCCCTCTTCGCTTCAAGGATTCTGCCCCGAATCAATTCAAACTGTTGATGAAAGTCCTTTTCATCATGAACAACGACTTCGAAACGAGTTAGCACCTTGTCGAACTCAAGATTGTCGTCGTCATACACGAACTCCAGCCTTGTAGGAGCAAATACACTCGGCGACGAATCGTTTAAACCGCGCAACTGGCGATCCACCGTGAGGATTTTGGCGCCGACACGTTCCAAAAGCTTGGTCGCCTCCGGTGAGGCCTCATAGAAATCACCCACTGCCGCCAAAATGAGACTCGATGAGGAACCGCGAGACCCGTAACGCCAGGCATTCTTCACCCAAGCATGAGCGAGAATGTCCGTATAAGCACCCGGATGGTTCCGCAGAGTATACATGAGCCGAGTCAACGGGAAGTCTGAACCCGTAACCCTTCGAATGGTCTCGTTGATGAGCTCCCTGTCGCCCACACCATCACGCAAGGTCGAGTCCGTCTTGGAGATGAACGTGAAGAACTCGTCGCCGGCTTCGTTGGTTGGAGCCGCTCGCCAACCAACGGCAATAGTTTCAAGCATGGCCTTTTTGGTCTTGAGAAGAGTCGAGAGTATAGCTCCCGATTCACCCGCATATCGAGCGGGTTCCTCTCTAAACCGAGGCAGTTCCGGATACAACGCTTTGATCGCTTCGGCTTGTCGACAAACCAAACGGGCCTTGGTCTCATCTTGAGCCTTCCAATCCGTTGTCTCCACCGGCTCCAGATTGGGCTCGCCCTCTTCGGTAATGGCCAACAACAACCAATTGAACCACTGGAGCGCGACCTCGTCATCGTGATGAACGCAGGCCTCTTCGAAAACATTGGTCACGATTGCCCTGCGTCCACTTGGCGTGCCGTTTTTCAAATCGGCCAGCGCCGGCCAGTTCTTGGCTTTGAGCACACTTTCAAGCAACTGACTATTCCCGCCTTTTTCGTTCGTACCCATTTCACACCTCCTCGACCGCGGTCGAGATTACAGCTACCCCGCAGGGCAGATTCCGGCCTAGCCCGCAGGCCACCGGAAAGGTTTTATGTTAAACAACTGTGTAGGTTATACCTCGTCTCAAGGTTAATTACAATGGCACTAAAAATCCTCCGACTGGAGGATTTTTAGACAAGCGTTTAACACACCCTAAATTAATTTTAGATAAAGACCCGACAAGTTAGCCCCTATTCAGCTTCAACTTTGAGAACAATCGCTCCTTCTCTGACTTTGCCCGTGGCTTGCAAGCCGATGATATCGCCCTTCTTGGCTTGCTGGACCTCTTCGTGGTCCATCTGCATTGAGCTGACTGTTTGCTCAAAATCCGAGCCATGGCCCTCGAATTTTATTTTGTCGCCCACGGCAAGACCAGCAGCTAGTTCGACAATAGCCACTCCGAGCTTGTCATAATAATGGGTTACTTTTCCGACCGGTTTCATATGACCTAATTATATAAAAGAGTATTAAACAATGCAAGACCTTCTGGTGATAAGAAATAACGGCCACGCGTACGTGGCCGTTAGACATTCGCCCCCTTCTTGATGATGCGAAAAACCGTCACTGGAATCTCACGATCACCGAATCGGGCTGACTCGGATTGTTGAGAAACAACATACTCTGGCGGGTTGAGGTAAATTTCGACCAACCGTTGAACATCCCGCACGTACGGCAAGAGACGGCAAGCTCGGAGCTTTAGGCCCGTTCGCAGACCTTCTTTCATCCTCCAGCTACGTTCACCTTTCTCTCGACAAGCCTCGTAAATCGCGCTGACAACACTCACATCAACAATGTAAATCTCGTAGATTCGCCCAACCAGAAAGTTCTGGAGCCGAGTCTCCGTTGTTCCAGCCAGAAAGGTTAGAGACCGGCGTTTGCCTCTGTGTAATCCTTTGTTTTTGTAATACACAAAGACATACTCGCATTCATAACCGGACAGATTCTCGCGATGAAAATCGAGTTGAGACTTTCGAATGATTGCCCCCTGTGAATCGCCAGCACCCTTTACCTCGGCGAATGCGTAACGATCTTGGTCCCACAAATCGCCGTATCTTGAATTAGGCACCGTCTGTGCGCCACCCCAAATACTCTGGGCAACATCACGAGCAACCCGCTCAATAGCCTTGAGCTTATCGAATTTTTTCTTAGCCATTTTTCAAAGACCTCACTGACGATATAGCATTCGGTAATAACAAAAACAACCCTGCACCTTTTAATTAAAAGGTGCAGGGTTGTTTTTGTTGTGTGCCCGGGGCCGGACTCAACTAACCACCCCTTGATTTAAATGCCATCCAACCTTTGAGGGATAGTTTCGCTTTGTAAATTTCCTTGTACTCTTTTTTATCTCAGACCACCTATCAAAGACGGCTTTCTTTCTGTCCATATGGATAGATGGGCTATTTTTATACATACACAGAGCAAGCTTTTCACTATCATTCACATAATAATCAATCGAGTATTGAATCATGTCTTTATTGTCTTTCGGCTTTCTAGTATGAACACTTTTGGCTGGAATTTTTAAATAAAAGCAAATACGAGTATTTAAGTTTTCTATAAAAGATTTGCTCGCACAAACAAAGTTGGATTTTATTTGGGGAACCCCATTAACATTATAGATGTACACGGAACCGTCTCCATCAAAAAATCCTCTCACAAAATCCCAGAAATATTTTTTTGGAACGTCTATTTTACTAAGATTATATGTTTTTCTTTCTGATGCCCCGAGTGCTATTAAATCTCTGGCCATAACAGAACTCCGAATTTGAATCTGATGAGCTTGGTTAGTTCTTTTTCCATTTTTAAGAGAAATCTTGTGGGTAGATTTAAGAATATCTCTAATTTTAAATAAGTGTTTCTCGTCTTTCGAGGTTATGCTAAAAGTATACGGATTTTTCTTTCTACCCTTACCTATGGATATACAACCATCGGCAATAAAATAACCGAAAACATAGCCCATTTCACGAGACCATTCTTTAAAGAAACCGTGATTAGCTGACTTTGTTGGAAGAGCACCCATGTGTATGTG
>JBBTRD010000044.1:0-16453 GCA_038065335.1 Patescibacteria group bacterium
CAAAACCGCAAAAGAACCCGGAGAAAAACATCGGCTCGAACCATATTTTGTAGAAACAGAAAAGAAAAATTTTAATCATTTGGATTTTTAAGATAATTTCACCAGAGATGCTGATTTTTGTTTTGGGCTTGACTTCGGACACCATATATGCTACATTCTTACCGATATAGGCAATGCGGCCTAAATCGAAGCTCTTTGAAAGGAGAACACAATGCAGACAGAAACGATGAACGGCAACCAGCTACTCGGCAATGGCCTCGAAACCATTACCAACCCCGACAAGTTTCGAGAGGCCATGAACAAGGTCTCCGAAGCTGCCTTTGCAACGGTCTTCCAGGCCCAAGACGAAGGAAGGCTGAAGTGGTGGCGCGCCGGAGACGATCTGACCGATCTGGTCACCGAAGTAGCCGTCAAGGATGGTCGCGGTGAAGAGATCACCGTTCCGGTCATTCTGTTTACCAGTGTGACGGACGAGAGGTTCATAGACGGATACCTCATGCTGGGAAGTAGGCGCAATGCACCGTGTCGCAACACGGCCGATCCGCGCGTTCAGCGTCTGTACACGCAGGTGACCGAGAAGCAGTGGTCACATTCAATCTGAAGTCCTAACAAGAACTTCTGCCCCGCCACGTCACAAGACCTCTGGCGGGTTTCTTTTTTATACAACCCGACAACGTGTTTGTATTTTCTGAAGAGTGGGGTTCTATTTTAAAAACAGAAGAAAAACGATACCGACAATAATTCGGTACCAGCCGAAGACTGTAAGTTTATTTGTTTGAGCGTATCTTAAGAACCACCGAATCACAACGAGCGAAGATAAGAAAGCAACAACAAGACCAACTAAAAGAAGCCCGAGATGACCAGATGCCAATATTGCATCACGATTTTTTAAGGCATCGTAACCGGTCGCGACAAACATGGTCGGAATCGCCAAAAGAAAAGAAAACTCGACAATATCTTTTCTGGAAACTTTCATGGCTCGGCCGGCCAAAATCGTGGCCGCCGAACGGGACACGCCGGGAATAAACGCTAGGGTCTGGGCGACACCGACCCAAAAACCTTTTTTCGATGTTACTTCGCCACCACCACTTACAAAATTATTACGTTCAAAAAGTACAATCACGACCCCGCCCATGATAACGGCCCAAAGTGTTAGGGTGTAATTATCCAAAGCTGAACGAACAAGCGGATAAGCGAGCAATCCAATAATCGCTGTCGGAATGAACGCGATAATTAACTTTTTAATTAAGGCCACTGAACTAAAAATCTTTTTCCAATACAACCAGACTACGGCCAGAATTGCTCCGCTTTGAATAACAATCTCAAATGTTTTTAAGAAATCCGAAGAAGCGAGGCCTAGCAAACGAGAGGTTATAATCAGATGGGCAGTGGAAGATATCGGCAGAAATTCAGTAACGCCTTCGATAATACCGAGAATAATAGCGTGAAATATGCTCATTTTATTTGTTTAGTTCAATTAAATTCTTTAAGACCGAGACGACCACAACCGGACCGATTCCTCCCGGAACGGGAGTAATGAGTCCAGCTTTGGGAGATACCGAATTGAAATCGAAATCCCCTTTTATTGTACCTCCTTTGTTTTCATATCCAAAATCAATAATCGTCGCTCCATCTTTAATCATGTCGCCGGTGATAAACTCTGGTTTACCCACACCGGAAATAACGATGTCGGCTTGGCGAGAATAATTTTCCGGATGAACCGTAAATTCGTCTATCCGAGAGACCTCGGCGCCAATCTTTTCCAGCCAAAAAGCTACCGGCTGGCCGACCAAGAGGCCTTGACCGAAAATAGCAACTTTTTTGTTTTGAGGATTTATCTGGCAAAGTTCCAAAACCGTCTTCACGGCTTGGACGGCCGGAGGTAAGACATTGAACTGACCGCCGAAAAAAATATTTTGAGCTTCTTGCGACAAAACGTCGACATCTTTTTTGAGAGATATTTCATTTAAAACTGTTTGGGCATCAACGTGTTTCGGAAGAGGAAGTTCTATAATCACCCCGTCGTTCGCCTTGTCGGCCACAATTTCTTTAACCCTTTTAACAAGTTCTTTGATTGATATATTTTCAGGAAATTCATGGACAGAACAGCCGATCCCAATCTCTTGGGCCGCTTTGGCCTTTAGATTCACGAATTTTTTTAAGCCGGCATTGTCGCTGGCGAGAATAATGGCTAAATTTAATTTAAGATTCTTTTCAATGATCTCTTTTTTTAATTCGGCCAAGATTTGGCCGGCTATTTTTTTGCCGTCGATGATCATTCGGTTATAATTCAAGAAGTTTTAAAAGATCTTCTGGTTTAGATGGACCAACCCGCAAAACTTTGGGCTTGTCCGTGGAGCAGTCAATGACGACTGAAGAATTTGAAGGCGGCAAAACACCGGCGTCAATAATCAAATCCGGCCGACGGGATTGAGCGCTCAAGGAAGTGATAATACTATTAATATCTCCCGTCGCCGGTTCACCGGAAATATTGGCCGACGTTGCCACCAATGGATAACCAAAGGCACCCAGCAATTTATCAGTAAATTCATAATTTGCGATTCGTAATCCAACCGTCGGCAGACCGGTTGTAACAATTGGAGGGACGATTTCTTTTTTAGGCAAAACTAGTGTGAATTTTCCCGGCCAAAATCTGGCGGCCATTTTTCGGTGCTGGTCGGTCAGATAGGCCAGCTCTTCGACCCACTTCATGTCCCGAACCAGAATCGGCAATGGTCTTGAGCTTCGGCTTTTAATGTCAAAAATATGCCGCACCGCGATTTCATCCAGGGCATTACAGCCCAATCCATAAACTGTGTCCGTCGGATAAACAATCGTTCCGCCCATCTTTAAAATATCAAGAGCTTCGGCGATGGCCGAATTGTAGTCGTGGTTAAGATCAATTTTAATTATTCTCACGTCTCGGTGCCGAGCGTCCCGCTGCCGAAATTGTCGTTGCGTTGAGCCGCAGGGACAGCGGGACTTGGGGATGGATTCAACAACAAGTCAACTTCGGCACGGGAACGTTCGGAAGCGGGGCGCTTAGGTTTCCAACTTAATTTCTTATCAGCGACGATGATTTTATTATTAACAAAGAGATTATTGACGGTCGGCGAAAGTTGAACGCCCTTGGACATCCAGTGTTCGATGCGTTCTTTTTTAACAAGTAAGCTTTTTTTGTGCGGGTCGTATGAACCCAAAAGCTCCAAGTATTCTCCCTGCGGTTTCTTGGTGTGTTCGGTCACGATAATCCGGAAATAGGCCTGCCCCCTCTTTCCAATCCGTTGTAGGCGCATGATTAACATTGTTTCGTTATTTTATCAGACTATCTTGATTTAATCAAGAATCTACCAACTTTTAATTTTTAGCGCGCCTTCGGCCGCTTTTTGTTGGGCTTCTTGCTTAGAGGGGCCTTCACCTTCGGCTACCAGATCTTGGCCGAGATAGACGCCCACTTTGAATTGACGGGCGTGGTCGGGACCCCATTCTTGGATAACTTCATAATTCGGCGTAATCCCTACCTGTTCTTGGGCTTTTTCCTGAAAAAGACTTTTGGCATCGCGATAGAGATTGTTTTTTATAATTCTCGGGAGTTCGCTCAAAATAAACTTACGAATAAACTCGGCTGATTTTTCGTAACCTTGGTCAAGATAAATGGCGCCGATGACCGCTTCCATCGCGTTGGCCAAAATATATTGTCGAGCTCGCCCCATATCCTTGGCCTCGCCTCGCGAAAGCAATATGTATTCGTTCAAATCAAAAACTTTAGAAATATCGGCGAGCATAACGGCGTTTACAAGAGCCGCCCGCCAGTTGGTTAATTCCCCTTCCGGATTAGGAAAGGCTCGATAGAGATGCTCGGTAACCACTAATTCCAACACTGCGTCGCCCAAAAATTCCAAGCGCTCGTTGTGATCCAAAGGCCATTTCGGATTTTCGTTAATATAAGAACGATGAGTCAGAGCCTGCAGAAGCAGGTTTTTGTCCTTAAAATTTACCTTTATTTTTTGCTCTAACGGAGAGATGTCTACCACAATAAATTTTCAGTTTTCAGTTGCCAGTTTCCATTAAGTTTTCAGTTGCCAGTTTCTAAACGTTTGAAAACTGATTAATTGATAATTTATTGAAAATTGAGAACTGATAAATGATAACTATTCTTCTTTCTTGTCTTTGGCCGTCTCATCTTTGCCCGGCTCGCCAATTTCACGATAGACGGTGCCGAGCACGCCATTCACAAACTTGCCCGACGAATCACCGCCGAAAGATTTGGCTAATTCGATGGCTTCATTGATGGCCACTTTGGGCGGAACTTCATCGCGACTGCCAAAAAGCAGTTCGTACAAACCTATCCGTAAGACGTTGCGATCAACGATGGCAATTTGGGCTAAGGGCCATTGGGGCGCAGCTTTCTCAATAATCGCGTTTATCTTTTCCATGTTTTTAACGACGCCCTCCACGAGCTGAACGATAAACGTCGGATCATCGACACCGGAAGCGAATTCTTCGATGTTGCGTCCGACAATATCAGCCAGTTCTTCATTTTTGCTACCTTTAAAATCCCACTCGTAGAGGGACTGCATCGCGACGGAACGAAATAAATGTCTGCTAGCCATAGAAGCGACACTAATTACGAATTACACACGAATGATACGAATGCAGATATTCGAGTCATTCGTGTCCATTCGCGTATTTGCGTCGGTTAAGCGCGTCTGCCCGTTTGTTGCTTTTCTCTCTTCTTCAGTTCGCGCGCGAGAATGTTGAGAACTTCCCGGCCTTTGTAGAAACCGCAGAACTTGCAAACTTGATGGGGCATAATCATTTTAGCGCAATGGGCACACTTTGTTAAAACGTTCCCCTTCAACGCCAAATGACTGCGCCGACGCAGTTGCTTCCCCTTCGCCATATGATGCCTCGGTACCGCCACGGATAAGATTTAGTGATTAGCCATTAGAACTTAGAAAAATTTCCTAAAATCCAATCGCCAACAACTAACTTTAACTACTGGAATACATTAACATAAATGGGTTTTTTCTGCAAATAATTATTCGGCCATTACTATCAACACTCCGACGCTTCGGTCGGAGCCCCGACAAAGTTTTCAACTTTCGTCGGGGTTGCGCTACCACCACCGACTGTTACAATACATGAATACTAAATTACGAGCGTGCCCCCACACTTATACATGAATGTGGGGGCGAGCATCGGCTAGTCCGGTGAATCTCACTCTACTCTATGAATAACTTCATTCATCTCCATACTCATTCCCATTATTCTCTTCTCGATGGGATGTCCCAGATAGATGCAATGGTAAAGTTGGCGAAGGAATACGGTCAGACGGCTATCGGACTGACTGATCACGGCGTGATGTACGGCGCTATTGATTTTTATACGGCCTGCAAAAAAAACGGCATCAAACCCATCATCGGCGTTGAGGCCTATGTCGCCAACCGGACCCGCTTTCAAAAAGAACCCCAGATTGATAACAAGCGTTACCACCTCACTCTGCTGGCGAAAGACAATACGGGATACCAAAACCTCATCAAGCTAACGACCTCGGCCCACCTCGAGGGTTTTTATTATAAACCGCGCGTTGATAAAGACTTGCTTCGCGCCCACGCCGAGGGATTGATTTGCCTTTCTGGCTGTCCCGGCAGTGAACTGGGCCGGGCGATTCAACACGATGATAAAGAAAAAGCGGAGGCTATCGTTCTGGAATATCAAAATATTTTCGGACCGGAAAATTATTACTTGGAAATAATGAACCATCCCGACGTGGATTTTTATGAAAATTGGAAAAATGCCATTGTTGATTTATCTAAGAAGTTCAACATTCCGCTCGTCGCCACCCAAGACTCCCATTATTTGCGCAAGGACGACGCCGTCGCCCACAAAACCCTTGTTGCCATTTCCACTCATTCCGATGTCAGCGACCCGGCCATATTTTCTGGCCAAGGCGAATACCATTTTCTTTCCACCGAAGAAGCCATTGAACGATTTAAGGACTTCCCCGAGGCCGTCGCCAATACCCAAAAAATCGCTGATCGATGCAATGTTGAATTAACCCTCGGCAAATTTATTTTCCCCGACTTTAAATTGGAACCCGGCAAAACATCTGACCAGATGCTGGATGAGCTGACCAAAAAAGGCGTCGCGGAACGGGGTCTAGAAAACGACCCGGAAGTTGAAACTCGCCGTCAATACGAACTGGATATTATCAAAAACAAAAACTACGCGCCCTATTTTTTGGTCGTTGCCGATTTGCTTCGTTTTGCTCATGAATCCCAAATTTATACCACCGTCCGCGGTTCAGCCGCCGGTTCCCTTGTCGCCTATCTCTCCGGCATTACCAGTGTTAATCCCATTGAATTTCAACTTCCGTTTGAACGATTTTTAAATCCTTTTCGACCATCCGCGCCCGATATTGATATGGATTTTGCGGACAATCGACGCCAAGAAGTTGTTGAATATGCCAAAAAAAAATACGGCGCCGACAAGGTCGCTCAAATCGGAACCTTCGGCACCATGCTCGCCCGCGGTTCGGTCCGAGACGTCGCTCGCGCCACGGGCAAGTCCTACGACATCGGTGATCGACTGGCTAGACTCATCCCCATGGGTTCCCAAGGATTTCCGATGACCATTGAACGAGCTTTGAAACTTGAACCGGAATTAAAAAATCTCTACGAACGAGATCTAGAAACCCGCCAAATTATAGACATCGCTAAAAAACTCGAAGGCACGGTCCGCCATGTCTCCGTCCACGCCGCCGGTCTTGTCATTTCACCTAAACCGTTGATCGAATACGTACCGATTCAGTTTGACCCCAAAGAAGGCAATAATTTAATCACTCAATATGACATGTACACCGTCGGCGAGGATGGCGTAGGGCTACTAAAACTTGACGTCTTGGGAATTCGCAACTTGGCCATTTTGGAAAATGCCGTTTGTCTAGTTAAAGAGCACCGCGGCATCGCCATCGATATTGAGAAAATTCCTTTTGACGACCAGAAAACATTCGCCATGCTCGCTAATGGCGGGACCGAAGGAGTTTTCCAGCTTGGTGGTTCATCGGGCATGACCAAATATCTAATGGAACTCAAGCCTACCACCATCCATGATATCAACGCTATGGTCGCTCTATATCGTCCGGGGCCAATCAATAATATTCCCGAATACATCGCTCGCAAACAAGGTCGAAGTAAAATAACATATTTCCATCCGAAAGCTGAAAAGTTCTTAGCCAAATCCTATGGCATTCTGGTTTATCAAGACGATCTTTTGTTCACGGCCATGGAATTGGCCGGCTATGACTGGGAGTCCGTTGATAAATTTAGAAAAGCGGTCGGCAAAAAAATCCCCGCCGAGATGGCTAAGCAACACGTGATTTTCGTTCAAGGCTGTCGCACCCATAGTGGCATGACCGCCCAGGAAGCCGAGCACGTTTGGAATTTGTTTGAACCATTTCAGGGTTATGGTTTCAACAAAGCCCACGCCGCTTGCTATGGCCGAGTGGCCTATCAAACGGCGTACATGAAAGCAAACTATCCGGCTGAATATATGTGCGCCATTCTCACCGCCGAATCCGGCGACATCGAAAAGGTGGCCCAAGTGATTGAAGAATGCCAACGCATGAAAATCCCGGTCTTGTCGCCGGAAATCAACAGCTCTTTTAAAGATTTCACGGTCATCAAAAACCAACAACTTACAACTGACGACCCACAACTAAGGGACGAAATCCGCTTCGGCCTCCTGACCATTAAAAACCTCGGCGAAAACGTGGCCGACGCGATTATCGCCGAACGGACAGCCAATGGCTTATATACCGATATTGAAAACTTTATTACTCGCGTCCAAAACAAAGACCTCAACAAGAAATCACTCGAGTCTCTCATCAAGTGTGGCGCGCTTGATTCGTTCGGCGAACGAAATATGTTACTGCTCAATTTAGAAAACCTGCTCGCTTTCGCCCACGATAAGCAAAAAAGTAGTAGTATGGGCCAAGCCAGTTTGTTTGGCGACGATCCCGTGGCTTTACCGACTTTCCGGCTTAATGCTACTGCGCCGGCCCGCAACTCCGAAAAGTTGATGTGGGAAAAAGAATTGCTCGGTCTCTTTGTCTCGGCCCATCCTCTCCATGAATATGCGCCGGCCATGAAATTAGAAAAGGTTGTCGCCATTAAAGACCTAAAACCAAACGCCACAAAACAAATTCGCATCGGCGGAGTGGTGACCAAAGTTCAGAAAATTATCACTAAAACCGGCCGGCCAATGATGTTCGCTTGGGTTGAAGATCTTACTTCCAAAGTTGAAGTTGTTGTTTTTCCGAATGTTTATGAAAAAAATCCCGAGATGTTCAAAGAAAACGCCATCGTCGTCGCTACCGGCAAAATCAACGATCGCGACGGCGCTTTGAAATTATTGTGCGACGACACCAAACAGATTGCCATGCTGACCGGGTAATGAAAGTCACTCTTTAATTTACAAAATTTATCTGCTATTCTGTATCTACAAGTCCTAATGGCTAATTACTAATGGCTTCCCCTTTGGAACATCTCCGCCACTCGCTCGCTCACCTTTTAGGTGCGACTGTTTTAGATTTATATCCTGGTTCTAAATTGGCCATCGGGCCGGCCATTGACGACGGTTTTTACTACGATATTGATATCATGACCCAGTCTTCGCCAGACGGCTCCGGCGCGGCAAAGAAAGTTTCGGATACCGATTTATCAAAAATTGAAGACAGAATGCGCGAGATTCTAAAAACTTGGAAAAGTTTTGAAGGCAAAGAAGTTTCGGCCAATGAAGCTAAAAAAGTATTTGCCGGCAATCAATACAAAGAAGAACTGATAAACGAACTCTCCGAAAAAGGAGAAAAAATAACTTTATACACTTCGGGCACATTTACTGATCTCTGCCGAGGCGGTCATGTTGAAAATATCAAAGATATCGACCCACAAGCCTTTAAACTTTCCCGCTTGGCCGGCGCCTATTGGCGAGGCGACGAAAAGAATCCCCAACTCACCCGCATTTACGGCTATGCCTTTGAAACTAAGGATGAATTACAAAAACATCTTCTAATGATTGAGGAAGCCAAAAAGCGCGACCATCGCAAACTCGGCAAAGAACTGAAACTTTTCACTTTCAGCGATTATGTCGGTCCAGGTTTACCTTTATGGCTTCCGAATGGCACGGTTATTGTCGAAGAATTGGAAAAACTAGCCAAACAAACCGAACTAGAGGCTGGCTATCTTCGGGTTCGCACGCCCCATATTGCCAAAGAAATCATGTACAAAACTTCCGGCCATTTACCATACTATGCGGACAGTATGTTTCCGCCGATGATTATGAAGGATGAGGATGGTAAAGAAGAAACATACTATCTCAAAGCGATGAATTGTCCCCACCATCATCAAATTTTTGCGGCTGAACCCAGAAGCTACCGCGATCTCCCACTCCGTCTGGCTGAATATGGCACCCAGTATCGTTACGAAAAAAGTGGGGAGCTTTTTGGACTTATGCGTGTCCGCATGCTCTCCATGAATGACGCTCATATCTATTGCACCCCGGAACAATTTGCTTCAGAGTTCCGAGCCGTCAACGATATGTACTTAAAATATTTTAAAATATTTGGACTCGGAAAATATGTCATGCGTTTTTCGACCCATGATCCCCAAAAACTGGGTCAAAAATATCTCGACAATCCGGAACTTTGGAAAAAGACCGAGGATATGGTCCGGACCGTATTGACTGAAAGTAAAATTCCTTATCAGGAAGTTGTGGATGAAGCGGCATTTTACGGACCAAAGATTGATGTTCAGATCTGGAGCTCAATTGGACGAGAATTTTCAATCGCGACCAACCAAGTTGATTTCGGCGTACCCGCCCGATTCGGACTCACTTACACCGATAGTGACGGGACCGAAAAAACGCCAATCGTCATTCATCGCGCGCCACTGGGAACTCACGAGCGTTTTATCGGATTCCTCATCGAACACTATGCTGGCGCGTTTCCCTTATGGCTCTCGCCAGTCCAAGTAGCCGTCATTACAATTTCGGAAAATCAACAAGCTTGGGCCGAAGCCGTGGTTCATAAATTAAAACACGCCGATATTCGCGTTGAACTCCATAACCAAAATGAAACCCTCGGCAAGAAAATCCGCAACGCCGAGATGCAAAAAATCCCCTACTTGTTTATAGTTGGGGACAAAGAAGTCGAAGCCAAAACTGTTGCTATTCGTAAACGTACTACCGGCGACATGGGAACTATGTCCATCGACACCGTCCTCGCCCAACTCGCCGAAGAAATACGAGAAAAGAAATAGTTGGTAAGTCTTTACTTACACAATACCACGATCGTATTATTGCGTAAGTAGTTTAATTTGAATAAAAAACCTAAAATCGTTGTCATTGTCGGCCCGACTGCTTCCGGCAAGTCGGACCTTGCCATTAAACTAGCCAGAAGAATATCCGCCAAAGGCGGACCAGCTCACTATCGTGGAGCTGAAATAATCTCGGCCGACAGCCGCCAGGTTTATCACGGAATGGATATTGGCACCGGCAAAATAAAAAGAGATACTTCGTTCTCCTTGCTAAATAAATACGATCGTATAAAAATAGCAACCAACAAAAAAAAATTATTATACTATTCGATGGGTATTCATCATTATTTAATTGATGTTGTCAGCCCGAAGAAAATTTTTACGGTATCAGATTTTAAATCACGAGCTGAAAAAGCGATTACTGACATTACTAAACGAAACAAATTGCCTATTGTCGTCGGCGGAACGGGACAATACATTGATACGCTTATCTACAACTTCTCTCTGCCGAAAGTACCGCCAAATTACGAACTCCGCGCGCAGTTCGACAAGCTCACTGTCGAACAACTGTTCGAAAAGCTGAAAAAACTAGACCCGGAACGGGCCAAGAATATTGAACGCCATAATCCCCGCCGTCTTATCCGCGCTTTGGAAATTATTAGTTCAATCGGTAAAGTTCCACCCCTTAACACGTCTCCCATATCTCATAATACAAACTACGACGTTTTGTGGTTGGGCTTGAATCCAAAAGATTTACAAAAAAGAATCGCCACTCGCCTCTCTGCACGATTCCGCCAAGGTATGATTGCCGAAGTAAAAAAACTCCGCGCTAATGGAATATCGTGGCAACGCCTCTACGATCTCGGCCTCGAGTACCGCTGGATTAGTCGATATCTCCAAAATAAAATCACCCTTCAAGAAATGAAGGATAATTTATACCGCGCCATCATTCAATATTCCAAACGTCAAATGACCTGGTTCAAGCGCAACAAAGAAATTCACTGGCTTGCCCCGAATGAAGTTGAGAGGCTTAAAAACGTCAATCAATCAATTTCTTTGGTTGCTAATTTCCTAAGTTCCTAATTTCCCAGTTTCCTTCTAATAATCTCTTCGAGAACTTGAGGGTTACCCTTGCCTTTTGATTCGCGCATGGCCATACCGATTAGGAATTTTAGCGATGCTTCTTTGCCTTTTTTATAATCCTCGACCGGTTTTGGATTCGCCAGAATGACAGCCTCAACAATTAAATCAAGCGCGTTCGAATCCGAAACTTGACCGAGATTTTTTTCTTTGATGATCTGTTCGGGCGAAGCCCCGGTTTTAAACATTTCTTCCAGCACCGCTTGAGCGCCGGATGAAGAAATCTGTTTGTGAAATATTCTAACCACCAAATCAGCAAATGATTCCGGGGTAATTTTGGTGTCCTCCGAACCGGAAGCAATCCGGTGCTTCTGCAATTCGGTAATAATATAATTGGCGGCTAATTTTAATATCCTCGCTTCGTGTTCAGTGCCCGGTTTGCTTGCCCCGCCCTTATGCATAAGGGCGGGGTCAAACAACAAAAGTTCCGACGCGACATGCTCAAAATAGTTGCCGAGTGATTCGTTTGCCGTAAATGTTTCTATGTCGGCCAATGGTAAGCCATATTGTTTTTTAAAACGTTCTCGACGTTGTTGAGGTAATTCGGGGAGCGTAGATTTAATATTTTCGATATCGGTGGATTCAAAATGTAACGGCGGCAAATCCGGTTCAGGAAAATAACGATAATCGTGGGCTTCTTCTTTGGTGCGCTGGGAGAATGTTTGTTTTTTGTTTTCGTCCCAACCGCGAGTTTCGGCTATGACTTTTCCCCCATTTTCAATCAATTCTTTCTGACGAACCATTTCGTAATCAACCGAAGCGGCGGCGGCGGCGATGGAATTAAGATTTTTGATTTCCACTTTTGTCCCATAGGAACCATCGGCATTCGTCAGTGAAATATTAACTTCCACTCGCATTAAACCCTTTTCCATGTCCGCGTCGGAGGCACCGATATATTTCAATATAAGCTGATATTCTTCCGCGAATGCTCGAACATCTTTCCCGTTCGTAAAGTCGGGCTCGGTGACGAGCTCCATGAGTGGCACTCCGGCGCGATTATAATCAACCAATGAAAAATCACCCGCTGGGTCACCTGCCTGCGCAGGCAGGTGCTGTAATCGACCCGCGTCTTCTTCTAAATGAATCCGTGTTATACGAATCTTTTTCAGTTGTTGGTTGTCGGTCGTTAGTTGTAGGTAGCCTTCCTGGCAGAGTGGTTTTTGATATTGAGAAATCTGATAACCTTTTGGTAAGTCCGGATAAAAATAATTCTTCCGTTCAAAAAAAGTATCGTGGGCTATAGAACAATTCAAAGCCAGCCCCGTTAAAATAACCTTTCTAACCGCCTCTTCGTTAATCACGGGCAAGGTTCCCGGGTGCCCCGTACAAATTGGGCACACGTTCCAATTCGCCCGCTTCTCGTCTGGATCATTCAAGGAATCACAAAACATCTTCGTCTTGGTTTTGAGCGCCGCATGTATTTCCAGCCCGATAACCGGTTCACCTTGAGCTTTGTCGAAAGGCTGATATTTCATATCGTTAATTTACCACGATTTATACAATAGAAAAAGCCCCATGAGAGGGCCTCTTCTGGGACCAAAATTAAATTTTTATTTTACTTCTATTCCCATGCTTCGGGCGGTGCCTTCGATAATCTTGGAAGCAGCATCAAGATTATTGGCGTTTAAGTCGTTCATTTTTTGTTCGGCGATCTTGCGGACCTGGGCTTTGGTAACACTGCCGGCCCTAGTTTTGTTCGGCACACCGGAACCTTTTTCAACACCCGCCGCCACTTTTAAAAGATAAGCGGCCGGTGGAGTTTTTAAAATGAATGAAAAAGTACGATCGTCAAAAATGGTAATTTCGACAGGAATCTGCTGGCCTTCTTGATCCTTGGTGACTTCATTCACTTGAGACATAAACTGCTGGAGATTTAAACCATGAGGCCCCAAAGCCTGACCGATTTTTGACGGTTCTAATTTCCCGGCGATAACCTGTAGCTTAACTATTGTCTTTATTTTTTTTGCCATAATGACCTTGTCAGCGCGACACTAATTACGAATCACGCACGAATATACGAATACAGATTCGAGTCATTCGTGTCCATTCGCGTATTTGTGTCGGGTTATAACTTTTTAATTTGAAGGAAATCTAGCTCCACCGGCGTTTCGCGCCCGAAAATCGTTACCAACACTTTAACCCGACCTTTCTCCGGATCAATCCCGGCGATCTTGCCGTCAAAATCTTTGAATGGTCCATCGGTAATCTTGACTCGGTCTCCCACTGCCACATCAATCTTGTATTTCGGCTCATCCACGCCCATCCGCTTGAGCAAAACTTCAACTTCACCCGGCGCGAGCGGTGTCGGCACGGTCCCGGCCCCGATAAAACCGGTAACATTCGGTGTATTACGAACCACATACCAGGAAGCATCGTCAACAATCATTTCCACTAAAACGTAGCCGGGATAAATCTTTTCTTCAATCGTTTCGCGCTTGCCGGATTTGATGCGGATTTTTTTTTCTTTCGGCACCAAAACATTAAAAATCTTATTTTCAAAACCGAGCGATTCAATCCGCTGGGTTAAATTGCGCGCGACATTGTCTTCATATCCGGCATAGGTGTGAACCGCGAACCAACTGCGTTGTCCTGTTTCAATTTGTTTGGGCATAAAAGCGGCACTAATTACGAATTACATACGAATGATACGAATGCAGATTCGAGTCATTCGTGTTCATTCGCGTATTTGTGTCGGGTTATCTTAATATGTATTTGGTTAATATTGTTTGGAATCCTAAATCGAGAGCCCCGAGAAACACAGCCAAAAGTACGCTTAAAATAATGACGACAAGCGTATAAATCACAAGCTGGCGGCCGGTCGGCCAGATAACTTTGGATATCTCGACCCGAACTTCTCGAAAAAATTGAATGATTTTGTTCATAAGTCTATTCTAAAACCCCTCCCGGGGCTATATACACCCCACTATATCAATAAGATTGTCTTGATGTCAAATCCTAAATCTTAATATCTAAAACCTAAATAATATCTAAATTAAAAATTCTAATTCTCAAAATTTAAATGTCCAAATTTTGGACTGATTTGGCGTGAGTCTGAATAAACTTCTTGCGGGGCATCACATCAGAACCCATCAGAATGTCAAAAACCTTATCCGCCGATTGAGCATCTTTAACATTTACTTGAAGCAAGATCCGATTCTCGGGATTAAGAGTTGTCTCCCAAAGTTGGTCGGGATTCATTTCGCCCAGACCTTTATAGCGCTGGAGGGAAACACCGGCAATTTTTGCGTCCGCGTCCTCCGTAACTTCAGTGGAGGAGAATTCATCGTCTGTCGCCATGTCCCTTCCGTTAAGGGCGGTCACTTCCCATTCTTCGTTGCCGGCTTTTTGCTTATTGCTTTTTACTTTTACTTTTTCCGCCGCTCCGGCAGTTTTACGAAATTCATCAAGAACTTTATCTTTTTCAATATCGTTATAGGCGTAAAAAATTTTGGTTCCTTTTTGCACTTTGTATAACGGCGGTTGAGCAATATAGAGGTGCCCGCCGGCAATAACTTGCGGAAAGTAACGATAGAAAAGCGTCAGTAAAAGTGTTCGAATGTGCGCGCCGTCAACATCGGCATCGGTCATTATCACAATCTTGTGATAACGCAGTTTGGCCAAATCAAACTCTTCGGCGATGGCTGTCCCCATGGCGATGATTAAATTGCGAATTTCTTGCGAGGCGAGCATTTTATCGAGACGGGCTTTTTCCACATTCAAAATTTTACCCCGCAACGGCAAAATCGCTTGCGTATGCCGATTGCGCGCTTGTTTGCTACTTCCGCCGGCCGAATCGCCTTCGACGATGAAAAGTTCGGATTCGGACGCGTCCCGACTGGAACAATCGGCCAGTTTGCCCGGCAGAGTCATGCCATCAAGGGCGCCTTTTCGAAGGACGGTATCCCGAGCGGCCTTGGCGGCTAAACGCGCTTTCGACGCCAAAATAACTTTATCCAGAATCGCCCGCGCGTCGTTGGGATTACGCTCCAGCCAATCGGCAAATTCAACGTTCATGACCGTCTCCACGGCATTACGCGCTTCAGTGGTGCCAAGCTTGGCTTTTGTCTGGCCCTCAAACTGGGGATCGCGAAGCTTGACCGAAATAATCACGGTCAGACCCTCTCGTACATCTTCCCCCGATAAATTGTCCTCTTTTTCTTTTAAAAACCCATTTTTGCGAGCATAATCATTCAAAATTCGGGTCAAGGCTGAACGGAACCCCGTCAAATGCATTCCGCCTTCGACCGTATGAATATTATTGGCAAATGATAATTCTCGACTCGTTAGTTCTTCAATATATTGAAGAGAAACTTCCACGAACATGTCGGACTGTTCCTTGCCAACATAAAAAATATTCTTGTTTTTGACCTCTTCGCCATGATTCAAAAAATCCACATAGGACATAATCCCGCCTTTGAAATAGAAAGTATAATCAAAAGGCACTTCCTGTTTTTCCTGCCTGCCGGCAGGCAGGCTGCCGTCTTTGTCAACCACGACAAGTGGAGTGCGCGCATCAGTAACAGTAATTCTCACGCCGGGAGTCAGATAAGCCTGCTGACGAATGTGATTGAGAATCGAAGTTAAATCAAAAGTCGTGTCGGGAAAAATAGCCGGATCGGGCTGAAAAGTAATTGTTGTCCCCGTTTTTTTGGTGGTCCCGACTTTTTTGACGGGACCTAACGGTTTGCCAATTTTGTATTCTTGGGCAAAAATATCGGGCTTGCGATAGACTTCGGCCCGCATCCAAGTTGAAAGCGCGTTCACAACCGATAAACCGACGCCATGCAAACCGCCGGAAACCTTGTAGGCCCCTTGTTCAAACTTGCCGCCGGCGTGCAAAACCGTCGTCGCCGTTTCAAGGGCCGATTTTTTAGTCTTGGAATGAATATCCGTCGGAATACCTCGACCATCGTCAGAGACACGAACTTTGTTGTCGGCTAATAACGCCACCTCAATATTATGAGCATGACCACCCATGGCCTCGTCCAAACAATTAT
>JBBTRD010000045.1:0-23090 GCA_038065335.1 Patescibacteria group bacterium
TGCATAGGGTCAGATACATATTGCACTCTTTAGTGAATCAAAAGAGTGAGAATCTTTAACAAATTTAGGAATACCAAAGGCTTTTTAAGTACGGGCCATAATGCTCTAAAATGGGCATATATGATAACAGAAAAAGCCAAGTATCGGTACAAGGTGTTAGCGCATTGGCAGAAGCATGGCCTGGCTTCAGTTATAGATGCTTTTGAAATAAAGAGAAGAACCCTCTTTAACTGGAAGAGGGTCTTAAAGAAAGGGGGTGGTAGGGTTGAAGCTCTGAATCCGATCAAGCGAGAACCCAAAACGAGACGCAAACGCATTTGGTCGTTAGAGATACTCAATGAAATTAAACGTCTCCGGTATCAGTATCCTAATCTTGGCCCAGAAAAAGTCTATCCCTTGCTTTTAGAGTTCTGTGCCTCAAAAAACCTTGTCTGTCCCAAGGCCATGACTATTAAGCGTCTGATTAAAGACTTGGGTGGGTTGCGGATGACTCCCCAAAAAGTCTCTCACTTCGGCAAGATCGAGGCCTTGAAGCGCAAGAAAGTCTTGAGAAAGCCCACAGACTTAAAGGTTGAGTATCCCGGCCATGTTGTGGCTTTAGATACCGTGGAAATCTTTGTTCAAGGCATGAGAAGATACGTCGTTACCTTTAAAGACATCTACACAAGATTTAGCTTTGCTTGGGGCACTAAAAGCCACGCTTCCTTAGTGGCTAAAGAGTTCTTTGATCTTTGTCTCCTCGTCTTCCCGTATCCCATCACCTTTGTCCTTACCGATAATGGTTCCGAATTCAAGAAACATTTTAATGAGGAGCTGTTCCGGCTACATCTTACTCACTATCATACCTACCCTCGAACTCCTAAAATGAATGCCCATCTTGAAAGATTTAATCGGACAATCCAAGAAGATTACATTAATTATCATATCCACGAATTAGTTAACCCAGAAGTATTTAACAAAGGTCTCATGAATTGGTTGATATTTTACAATACTTTGAGAGTTCACCATGCCTTCAAGAACAAATATTCTCCCGTCCAATTCATGCTATCATTACAGAAACAACCTAACTTCTCTCAAAAGTGCAATTGGAGGTGGCCCTATACAGAAATTTGACTTGTTTGTGGGATTCGGCTACAATTAACACTGCACACTATTTCATTAACTAACAACCGACAACTAACAACCGACAACACGAAAAAGTCGTAGGTTGTGGGTGGTAGGTTGTAAGTCATTTTGCATGGCCGGAAAATTTGAACGAACTAAACCCCATGTTAACGTCGGCACGATTGGCCACGTTGACCATGGAAAAACAACCGCTACGGCGGCAATTTTGCATGTTTTAGACATGTACAAAGACGAGGGCTATAGCGCCCGCGTGGAGACGATTGATAGGATTGATGCCGCTCCTGAAGAAAGAGCGCGAGGTATTACTATTTCAACTCATCATTCTGAATACGAAACACCCAAGCGTCACTACGCTCACGTCGATTGTCCGGGTCACGCCGACTACATCAAAAACATGATTACCGGAGCGGCCCAGATGGATGGCGCGATTTTGGTTGTTTCCGCTCCCGATGGTCCGATGCCTCAAACTCGGGAGCACATCTTGCTCGCCCGTCAGGTCGGCGTACCCTATATTATTGTTTTCATGAACAAGATGGACATGGTTGACGATCCGGAATTGGCTGATCTCGTGGAAGCGGAAATTCGTGAATTGTTAACCAAAAATGGATTCCCCGGCGAAACGGCCCCGATTATTCGCGGTTCGGCCACTAAAGCTCTGGCCGCGACTTCTAAAGATGATTCGACCAAGCCGTTCATTGAATTGGTGAATGCCCTTGATAGTTTCATTCCCGACCCGGTTCGCGATACCGACAAGCCATTCTTAATGCCAATTGAAGACATTTTCGCGATTGAAGGCCGAGGCACGGTTGTGACCGGCCGGATTGAACGTGGGACCGTTAAGCTTAACGACGAAATTGAAATTGTTGGCCTAAAACCGACCCAGAAGACGGTTGTCACGGGTATCGAAATGTTCAACAAGCAGTTAGATTCCGGTCAGGCGGGTGATAATGCCGGTATCTTGCTTCGCGGAACCAAGAAAGAAGAAGTCGAACGAGGTCAAGTTTTGGCCAAGCCGGGTTCAATTACTCCGCATACCGAGTTTTCGGCCGAGATTTATGTCTTAACCAAAGAAGAAGGTGGCCGTCATACGCCATTTTTGAAAGGTTATAAACCGCAATTCTATTTCCGAACGACCGACGTAACAGGTGAAATTATTCTTCCAGCCGGTACGGAAATGGTTATGCCGGGAGATACGATAACGTTAGAAGTTAAATTAATTGCCCCGGTGGCCATGGACGAGAAGTTGCGCTTCGCCATTCGCGAAGGAGGCAAAACGGTCGGCGCCGGCGCTGTAGTCAAAGTGATAAAGTGAGCTTGCAAACCCGCCTAAGTTTTCGAAAGAAAATTTTGGCGGGTAGTTCTTTATAAAAGATACCATGGCAACGAAAGTACCAAAAAAATCAGAAAAAAAAGAAGAATCGACCGCCCAGCGCATCCGCATCAAGCTTAAAGCGTACGATAGTAAGATTATCGACAAATCCGCCAAACAGATTGTGGAAACGATTGAGCGTTACGGCGGCCGGCCAATCGGTCCCGTGCCGTTGCCGACGGAAATTCAGAAGTACACGGTCAACCGTTCACCCTTCATTGATAAGAATTCCCGCGAACAGTTTGAAATGCGCACTCATAAACGCTTGATTGATATCACCGCCCCATCCCCGAAGATTATAGACGCTTTGATGAATCTTAATCTTCCCGCGGGCGTGGATATAGAAGTTAAAATGTGAGATTTCGTTCCGAAATCTCATCCGCCTCTGGCGGATAAAGAAATAAACATATGCCAGAACCAACAGAACCAAAAGTTGATGAGAGGGATATCGGTGGGCAGATGGGGAAGTTGCAAGAAACGATAGAAGAAGCAGTCTTCCAGTTGACCGCGGTCGGCTTCCGACTAGATAAACTAGAAGATCTTGGGGAGATGCAAGTTGTAGAGGAATTAAGGCCTTTATTAAAAAGTGCAAACGATTCCCTGGATAAATTAAAAATTGCGTTAGAAAAGTATCCTAAGTAAATCTTATTTCCTTACTTCTCGCCCGAAGAAATTCGGACGAGAGAATAAGGTAGTAAATGACAACGAGAATTAATCCGGAAATGGCGCAAGCTAACCGGTTTTCAAAAATTCCATGTCAGTGACACCTTAATTAACGCTGAATGGTTTTAACTGAACCAATCTAGCTAGTATAAAAAGAAAAAGGTTTTAGCTGTGCCCAGCTATGCCTGGGATTTTTTATGCGAGAAAGAAGCGACACTAATTACGTCTATAGAGGCTAAACCTCTATAGATTCTATAGAACTAAAAAATGAAGTATATTATTGGCACAAAAATAGGGATGACGCAGATGTTTAAGGAAGACGGAACCGTCGTCCCGGTTACGTTAGTCAAAATTGAACCCAATATTGTCGTGCAGGTTAAGACAAAAGAGAAAGATGGATATGAAGCGGTGCAAATAGGTACTGGCAAAAAAAAGAAGCTCACTAAACCCGAGAAAGGGCACCGCCGGGGACTCGGAGAATTTGCCATTCTCCGCGAAGCAGGAATCATGAATCATGAATCAGGAGAAGACATCAAACAGGGAGACAAGCTTGATATTTCAATTTTCAAAGAAGGCGATGTCGTCAAAGTTTCGGGCATTTCCAAAGGTAAGGGTTTCCAAGGTGTCGTCAAACGGCACGGTTTTCATGGTATGCCGGCTAGCCACGGCGCTCATTCTGTTTTGCGTCACGCCGGTTCGATTGGTCAAAGATTTCCTCAACATACCCTTAAGGGTATGCGCATGGCCGGCCGAATGGGCGGGGTCAGCAAATCCATCCGGGGCTTAAAAATTATTAAAGTTGATACGGAAAACGGAATGCTGGCCATAACAGGAGCAGTACCGGGAAATAACGGGAGCGTTGTAGAAATTCAAAATATGTAAATCAAAATTAATTGAGAGTCGACCTTTAAGCCCCAGTAGTGGAAGGGGACCCGCGAAGCGGGGGAACCGACGGGACTGGTTCCATAGGTCTGGGGCGAAAAGGTTGGGTCTCAATTAAGGTCAAAAGTTAAACAGATACAGATATGGAACTTCCATTATACAACCAAAACGCGGAGAATATCGGAACGGTGGAATTAACCGACAATGTTTTTGGTTTGCCGATGAACCAGGACCTGCTTTATCAAGTCATTACTTCTCAAATGTCGAATAAACGCCAGGTTTTGGCTCACGCCAAGGGCCGTGGCGAGGTTCGGGGAGGCGGAAAGAAACCATGGAAACAAAAAGGCACCGGCCGGGCTCGTCACGCTTCGATTCGTTCGCCGATTTGGCGGGGTGGGGGTGTTACTGGTGGCCCCACTAAAGAAAGAAATTTCAAAAAAGATATTAACAAAAAGATGATGCAGAAAGCCTTGAAAGTGGCGTTATCATCTAAAGTGCGTGATGGCCAGTTGTTTGTTTTAGACGCGCTGACGATTGGTATAAACTCCGACGCTTCGGTCGGAGCGGTGCCAAAGACCAAAGAAATGGATGTGGTGATGAAGAAGTTTACAACGATTCTCGGCCGACTCAATAATGTTTTATTAGTCATGCCCACTGACTCGGCAGTCCTTTATAAATCAGCCCGCAATTTACCCTATTTAGACACGATTGAAGCTCGCAATTTAAATCCCCTTGTTTTGCTCGAAGCTAATCGCGTGATTCTTTCCAAAGAATCATTGGCGGTTATCGAAAAACAATGGGGAGCGAAGAAAGTTTAAAATGTAAATCTCAAAATGCAAAATGACAATGCAAAAATTAAAATGCTCCGTAGTTCCAAAATTTTCCATTTTGATTTTTAAATTTTAAATTTTTATGGCATTTAAATTATTCAACAAATCGAAACCAACAGAAAAACGCAAAGCGTCTTCTTTGCCAATGCCTGAAGTCGTTCCAGAAATGACAAAAGTTTCAAATTCTTTCATTACTCCGGTTTCAAGTGTTTTGCATCCTTATGTGAGTGAGAAAGCGACTAAACTTGAAAGTATGAATCAATATATGTTCAAAGTAACTCGTACAGCGAACAAGCCAGAAATTAAAAAAGCCATTCAGAATCGGTACAAAGTTTCTGTGGTGGCGGTGAATATGATTAACATGCCGTCAAAGAAACGCACGGTTGGACGACATGTTGGCATCAAGGCCGGATTTCGAAAAGCGATCGTGACTTTGGCCGAAGGGGATTCGATTAACACCTCAAAGGCATAGCTAATCACCCAGAAAATGAAAAACTATAAACCAACATCTCCATCGCGTCGTTCCATGCAGGGTTATGATTTTTCAGGATTGACCGATATTGCGCCTTTGAAATCAAAAAAACATGGTTTTAAAAAATCTTATGGCCGCGATAACACAGGCCGTATTTCTGCCGGTCGTCAAGGCCGAGGGGGCGGCCACAAACGTGTTTTTCGCGACATTGATTTCAAGCAGAATAAAATTGATGTTCCCGGTGCGATTGCGGCGATTGAATATGATCCAAACCGAACCAGCCGGATCGCCCGGATTCATTTTGCCGATGGCGAAAAACGGTATATTCTTGCTCCGCAAGATTTGAAAGTCGGCGATGTCATTATCACAGCCGAGCGGGCTTCGTTGAAGCCGGGGAATCGCATGAAGCTCAAGAATATTCCTCAAGGTTCTTTGGTTCACAATATTGAAATGCATCCAAACAAGGGTGGAACACTTGCTCGTTCGGCCGGTTCCGCGGCCAGCGTTCTAGCGTCTGAAAATAAATATGTCCAGCTTGTTATGCCGTCTTCGGAAACTCGATTGATTTCCGAGGAATGCTTTGCTTCAATCGGCCAGCTTTCCAACGCCGAACACAATTCGATTAGTTTAGGTAAAGCCGGCCGGACTCGCTGGTTAGGTCGCCGGCCGAAAGTCCGAGGCACAGCCATGAATCCGGTGGATCATCCATATGGCGGGGGCGAAGGTCGTCAGGGCCGAGGCACCCGTCGACCAAAGACAGCCCAAGGTAAGATTACGGGAGGCCGAAAAACCCGAAACATAAAAAAGAAATCAAATAAATTCGTTGTTAGACGACGACAAAAATAACCCACAACCCACAACCAACAACCCACAACAATTCAGAAGTCGTAAGTCGCAGGTTGTCGGTTGTAAGTTAAAAATCATGTCACGATCACTCAAAAAAGGACCATATCGAGATGAACGGCTATTCAAAAAGATGGCTAATTTGAAAGCGGGCGACAAGACCATTATTAAGACTTGGTCTCGCGCTTGTTCGATTGCTCCGGAAATGATTGGTTATACGTTTGGGGTTCACAATGGCCGAGTCCATGTGCCGGTATTTGTGACCGAAGATATGGTCGGTCATAAGTTGGGCGAGTTTTCTCCCACCAGAAAATTTAGCCGACATGGTGGAAAAATGCAGAAGGAAATGGAAGCCACTGCTAAACAAAAAGAAATTGAAGCTGCCCAAGCCGCTAAAGCACCAGCCACTGATGCAGTCAAAATACCACCGAAATAAAAGCTTATTAGCTTATTAGCTTATCAGCTGATTAGGGATTGCAAAAACCTAATAAGCTAGTCAGCTAGGAAGCTAATACCTAAAAATAAAATGGCTACCGTAACCGCCCAACTAAATAATCTTCGCCAATCGCCTCGCAAGGTGAGAATGATTGTTGATGTGGTCAGGGGCAAGGGTGTTTTAAAAGCGCTTCAGCAACTAGAGTTTGTTATTCGTCGTCCGGTTCAACCAATTTCGAAATTACTTCGTTCCGCCATTGCCAACGCCGAGAATAATTTCAATATGGTGGCGAGTAATCTTTATATTAAAGAATTTCGTGTTGATGAGGGCGTGAAATTGAAGCGTTTTCGTCCGAAAGCCATGGGCGCCGTTGGTGAAATTCAAAAAAAGACCAGTCACATCAGTTTAATCTTGGCTGAGAAAGTGCCGGGGTTGAAACGTTCCAGCGCCGAACGCTCCCGTGCCGAAATTGACGGGGCATTAAGCCGAAGGGACAATGGGACGGACTCAACGACAGGCAACATCGGCACTGGGGCGATCAAGCCCGAAATCAAAACCGAAATAGGCAAAAAAATTGCGGAACCGAAAAAAGGTCTTCGCAAAATGTTTCAGCGTAAATCTATATAGACATGATATTAAAACTAAAAAATAAAAAATAAAATCTTTCTGAAATATTTTAGATTTTAGATTTAATATTTCAGATTCATCACATGGGTCAAAAAATATCCCCAATTTCATTACGCGTCGGTATCTTGAAGGACTGGTCGTCCACCTGGTTTGGCGGTCGCAAATATATTCCTTATTTGAAGGATGATTTAGCCGTGCGCGCTTTTTTGGATAATAGACTCAAAAATATGGGTGTAGCCGATATTCGACTCGAACGAGGCAGTGATATTTTAAATGTTATTATCACTACTTCTCGTCCGGGTTTATTGATCGGTCGTGGTGGAACTGGCATTGAAGAGCTCAAGAAAGCCATCAATACTTGTCTAAAGAAAAAAGTAGCCATTCGTTTGGAAGTTTTGGAGTTTAGAAATCCGGAAGAATCGGCTCGCGTCATGGCCGAATCGATTGTTGAACAACTCGAGAAACGTATTCCGTTTCGACGATTGATGAAGCAGTCGCTGATTAAAATTATGTCTTCTCGAGCGGTTAAGGGTGCCAAAATTTATATGGGTGGCCGATTGGATGGAGCTGAAATTGCTCGAGCGGAACATTTAGAAGAAGGCAGTCTCCCGCTTCAGACTCTTCGAGCCGATATTGATTATGCTAAAGCGACAGCCCATACAACTTTCGGCACGATTGGCGTGAAAGTCTGGATTTACAAAGGAGAAAAATTTGAAGAAAAATAGACAAAAATCGAGATTTCTGTTAAAATAACACAACGATGCAACCTTCACGCGTTAAACACACAAAAACTCATAAGAACGGAAATAAAGGCTATGCCACGCGCGGGACTCGTTTGAGTTTTGGTTCGTTTGGTTTGAAATCTGAAGAGGCCAAATGGCTTAAATCCAATCAACTTGAAGCGGCTCGTAAAGTGATGGCTCGGTCTATTCAACGCGGTGGCAAGATTTGGATGCGTGTTTTTCCCGATAAACCCCGCACCAGCAATGGTGGCACTAAGGGTATGGGCGGCGGCCGGGGAGCTTTGTCTCATTTTGTGGCGCCAGTTGAAATTGGCCGAGTCATTTTTGAGATTGATGGTTTGCCCGAAGCGGTCGCTCGTGAAGCCTTACGTTTAGGGGCCCACAAATTACCAATCAAAACAAAAATTATAAGCAGATAATAATGAAACATTTTGATACTAACAATAAATCACGGGAAGAATTAACCGGCTCATTGACCGAATTTCGGACTAAGCTAACCCAACTCGAATTTGATCGGGCTGATAAGAAGTTAAAAGATGTTAGTCAATTTAAAAAAACCAAAAAAGATATTGCTCGGATCCTAACAACCTTACACACCTTATAACATGATTACCACCTTGCAACACCGAATCCTTAAAGGATATGTCGTTTCTGATAAAATGCAGAAAACGGTTGTCGTTGAAGTAACTCGAATGAGAATTCATCCAAAATACAAAAAATCGTACAAAGTTTCGACTCGTTTCAAGGCCCACAATCCCGAAAACGTTTTTCACACTGGCGATAAAGTTATTATTCAAGAAGGCCGACCGTTGTCCAAAGAAAAACATTGGACGGTCGTAGGGAAAATTTAAAAATAAAAACTAAAAAATAAAATCTGTCTGAAAATATTTTAGATTTTAGATGTAAAATTTTAGATAAATAATATGTTACAGCTTCGATCTATCGTTACCGTGGCGGATAATTCAGGCGCGAAAGTCGTCGGTATTTTTAAGGTGCTTGGCGGTTCCGGCCGACGCTACGCCGAACTTGGCGATATTGTCGTCGCTTCGGTCAAAGTGGCTGAACCGCGTAAAGGCGTCAAGAAAAAGGAAATTGTAAAGTGCGTTGTCGTTCGTCAGCGCAAACCATTTCGACGCAGAGACGGCACTTATATTCGATTCGATGACAATGCCGTTGTAGTATTGGCGACTGGTACCGAACCCAAGGGCGGCCGTATTTTTGGCCCGATTCCTCGTGAAATTAAAGAACGAGGTTTTAACACGATCGCGTCATTGGCCGAAGAAGTCGTGTAGCGTTGAGAACCAATCCTTCTGCCCCAGACCCATGGAACCAGTCCCGACGGTTCCCCCAAGGGGTCCCCCTCCGCTACTGGGTCATAAGGATTGGTTCTCAACAGCTGGTAAAAATTTATAAACAAACAAATGAAATTATTAAAAGGGGACAATGCAGTCATGTTGAGCGGTAAAGATCGAGGTAAGAAAGCCAAGATTTTGGCCGTGATGTCTGAATCTGGAAAAGTAGTTTTGGAGGGTTTAAATATGGTTAAACGTCACACTAAACCTCGGAAACAAGGTCAGTCCGGTCAAATTATCAATAAAGAACGAGCAGTGAGCGCGGCCAGTGTTGCCATTATTTGTAAGTCGTGCGACAAAGTTACTCGTGTAGGCTACTCGATCGATGGCAATACAAAAATTCGTATTTGTAAAAAATGCAAAAGTGCGGTACAATAACCGACCATCATGACTCAATTAATTGAACAATATCGCAAACACGCTATTCCTGCTCTGCGGAAGGAATTTAAGATCGCGAATATTATGGCCGTTCCGAAGCTCACTAAAGCGGTCATTAATGTTGGGGTGGGTCGATTATCCAAAGAAGACAAAATTTTAGAACGGATCGCCAAAGATGTGGCCAATCTTTCAGGCCAAAAGCCGACTTTTCGAATGGCCAAGAAATCGATTGCCAGTTTTAAAATCCGTCAAGGCGCGCCGGTCGGTATTGCCGTGACTCTTCGAGGGAGTCGGATGTATGATTTTGCCGATCGTTTTATTAATATCGCTTTGCCTCGTTCCAAAGATTTTCGCGGTATTCCAGCCTCAAACGTTGACGCGAGCGGTAATTTAAATATTGGTCTCAAAGAGTCGAGTATTTTTCCAGAATTGAATTACGAGAACGTAAAAGATATTTTCAGTTTACAAGTTACCTTTACGACCACGGCCCACACCCACACCGAAGGCGTGGCCTTATTTAAGAGTTTGGGATTTCCAATCGCAAAAATAAAAAATAAAATCTAAAAAATAAAATCTGTCTGAAAAATATTTTAGATTTTAGATGTAATATTTTAGATTCGTATCAATGGCAAAGAAATCAACCATCGCGCGGTCAAATAAGAAACCCAAGTTCTCCTCGAGAATTGTGTTGCGTTGTTTCTTGTGTGGCCGAAAGGGTGGTTATATGCGAAAGTTTGGATTGTGCCGTATTCATTTTCGTGAACTGGCCAGTGCCGGGCTATTACCGGGAATAAAAAAATCATCATGGTAACCGATCCTGTTTCAGATTTGCTTATACGCATCAAGAACGCTCAAGCGGTTTCTCGCGGCCAGGTTTTGATTCCGTTTTCAAAAATGAAACTTGCGATGGCCAATGTTTTAAAAGATGCCGGTTACTTGGCCGAAGTTGAACGCAAAAAAAAGTTTGCTCCTAGCGGTAAAAAGACTGAACATGAGTATCTTTTATTGACTCTGAAATATCTGGATGGCGAAAAAGCAATTCAGGATATGAAAATTATTAGCAAGCCATCCCGACGGATTTATATTAAGGCCGAAGAAATTAGACCCGTTCATTCTGGTTACGGTTTGGCTGTTATTTCAACGTCTCAAGGCGTGATGAACTCCAAAGATGCGAAGAAACGAAAGCTTGGCGGTGAATTGATCTGTGAGATATGGTAAAACGTCCCGCTCCCGAAGTTATGCCTGCCTTTGGCAAGCAGAGACAGATGGGACGGGTTAAAAACCGGCAAGTGACAATGTCGGCACTGGGACGATGTCCAAAATCGGAAAAAAACTAATCGCTATTCCTCAAGGTGTTGATGTCAAAATCGACGGCGATTTGATTTCCGTGAAGGGACCCAAAGGCACTCTTCAGAAAACAATCTCAAAAGATGTTATTATCGTTGTCGAGGGCAACGAAATAAAAATTCGCCTGGCTCCAGGCGCATCCAAAAATGGTAAAGTTTTTTGGGGCTTGAGCCGAGCTTTAATTCAGAATATGGTTACTGGTGTTACAACAGGTTTCGAAACAGTTTTAGAATTTCAAGGTGTTGGCTACAAAGCGACTGTCAAGGGCAATAACCTTGAACTTGGTCTTGGTTTTTCTCATCCGGTGACGGTTGAGGGAGCGGAGGGTATTACTTTCGCAACCGATAAGAATTCCATCAAGATTCAAGGTATTGATAAAGAATTGATTGGCAAAATCGCCGCCAATATCCGAATACATCGATTGCCCGAGCCATATAAAGGGAGCGGTATTCGATATCAGGGCGAAGTTATTAAACGCAAAGCGGGCAAGAAGGCCGCGACAGCCGCCTAATCCCGTTAGAAATGAACCCTACGGGTATAATTATGAAAATCAATAATATAAAACTGGTTGTAGCCTGCCACCACCTCAAGACGGTGGATGGTTTGTTGCATTTCTAACGGGATGAAAACCACAAAATCAGAAAAAAGAATCAGCCGGCACGCTCGGGTTCGAGCCAAGATCAAGGGCACTGCCGAACGCCCCCGCGTGGCTATTTTCAAGAGCAATAAATTTATCTATGCTCAAGTTATTGATGATGTCACTGGCGTTACGATTATCGCCGTCTCTGATTACGCCAGTAAAAAAGCTAAGCCGGCGAAAGGGACAAAGACCGAGAAGGCATCCTTGAACGGCAAAGCGTTGGCTGAAGCTCTAAAGAAAAAAGGGATAGACACGGTTTTATTTGATCGAGGAGGGTTTAAATATCATGGCCGAGTAAAGGCTCTGGCTGAAAGTTTGCGCGAAGCCGGAATTAAATTATGAAAATAAAAACTAAAAAATAAAATCTAAAATCTATCTGAAATATTTTAAATTTTAGATGTAACATTTTAGATTTATATTATGGAAACTGAAGTCGAAAAACAATCAGAAGCAATAACTTCAACAATCCCGGAACCAATTCCGGCTGAAGTTTCTGTTGAGGTGCCGGCCCCGATTTCACGTGGCCCGGAAACCGGAATGCGCCTGCCTGCTAGCAAGCAGGGATTTGGTGGTGGACGTGGCGGTCGAGGCGGAGGTCAATTCGGCGGCCGAGGCGGCCGGAGTGGAATGCGTCGAGGTGGCGACCGACCCAAGTCTGAATTTGATCAAAAAGTTCTTGAAATCGCCCGTGTCTCGCGCGTGACTAAAGGCGGCAAGCGTTTCAGTTTCCGCGCCACGATTGTCATTGGTGACGGCAAAGGCCGGGTTGGGGTGGGTATGGCCAAAGGGAAAGACGTTGCTCAATCCGTCCAGAAAGCCGTCAATCAAGCCAAGAAATATTTATTTATTGTGCCCCTGAAGCATGGTACAATCCCGTATCAAGTTGAAGCCAAATATAATTCGGCGGTGGTAATTTTGAAACCGGGTCGGGGCGGGGTTAAGGCCGGCGGTCCGGTTCGGGTCGTGGCCAAACTCGCCGGTATTACCGGTTTGACGGGTAAATTGATTGAACGCACTAATAATAAACTTAATATCGCCCAAGCCACAATTAAGGCCTTAAGGATGATTAAGCCCAAAAACATAGCTGATTAGTTGATTAGCTGATTAGGGAAACCTAAAAAGCTAGTAAGCTAAAAAGCTAGTAAGCTAAATGCAAATTCATCAATTAAAACCAAAAACAGCCCGAAGCTTTGCCAAACGGGTTGGCCGTGGTGGTAAACGAGGCACGACTTCGGGTAAAGGGACCAAGGGCCAGAAGTCTCGCGCCGGGTCTTATGTCCGGCCGGGTTTTCGCGGCGGCGACAATCGTCTCTGGCAGTTGTTTCCAAAACAGCGGGGTGCTTCCAAGAAGCCGGGTAATAATAGTCCCCACCAAAAGCATCGTTTTTTTCAGTTGAAACACGACAAATCCGTGGCGGTTAATCTTGGCGTTTTTGACAAATTCTTAGAGGGTCAAGAAGTTACCGCCGGAATGCTGATGGCCAAAGGGATTATCCGAAACACCAAAGATACGGTCAAAGTTCTTGGGGGTGGTATACTCAAGAAAAAACTTATTCTCAAGGGGTTTGTTTTCTCGGATTCGGCCAAGGCCAAAATTATTAAAGCCGGTGGAACTATTGCAACCTAGCTTCTTAGCTGATTAGCTTATTAGGACAAACCTAAAAAGCTAGTAAGCTGATAAGCTAGTAAGCTCAATTGAATAAATTTCTCCAAATTTTTAAAAAGCCAGACATCAGGAATAAAATTTTGTTTATTCTTGGGATACTTATTGTCTATCGCTTTGTCGCCAATATCCCTATTCCGTATGTAGATACGGCCCAATTGCAATCGTTCTTTGCCAATAACCGATTTTACGGTTTACTTTCGGCGTTGACGGGTGGTTCGTTGGCCCAACTTTCAATAGCGATGCTCGCCTTGGGGCCATATATTTCGGCTTCGATTATTATGCAGTTGATGACCATGATTTTTCCGGCGTTAGAAGCAATGTATAAAAAAGAAGGCGAAGCTGGACGGGCGAAATTCAATCAATACTCTCGGGTTTTGACGGTGCCCCTCGCGGCTTTATCGGCTTATGGATTTCTAGTTTCACTTCAACACCAGAATGTCATTGGCTATTTGAATTTATTTCAGTGGTCAACCGTGATTGCGGTTGTGGTGGCGGGAAGTGTTTTTTTAATGTGGCTTGGTGAACTGATTACCGAAAAGAATGTCGGTAACGGTGTCTCGATTTTAATTTTGGCCGGTATTGTCGCAGGGTCTCCCGTCGCGCTTCAGCAGGCTTTGTTTAAATATACTCCGGCCTTATTCTTTAATTATCTTACTTTCGCGATTTTAGCGCTGGTCGTTATTGCCGGCGTTATCTATATTTCCGAAGCCCAGCGCAATATTCCCGTGAATTACGCCCGACGCGTGCGGGGTTCAAAAGTTTATGGCGGGGTTTCGACCTATCTGCCGATGCGGATTAATAACGCCGGCGTGATGCCTATTATTTTCGCGCTCTCATTGTTACTTTTTCCGAGTCTTATTGCCGGGTTCTTTACTAACACCAGTATCGCCATTGTTTCAAAGATTGCATCAATGGTGAACACCTTTCTTGCCCCGAACGGCTTGTGGTATTCGGTTTTTTACTTCCTGCTCGTAGTTGTTTTCACCTATTTTTACACGGCGATTACTTTTGATCCGAAAGCTATTTCCGAGGATATCCAAAAACAAGGCGGTTATATTCCTGGGATTCGCCCCGGTCCTTCCACGGCCCAATTTTTGTATCATCTCCTGAACAGGGTCACTCTTGTCGGGGCCGTTTTTCTGGGTGTTATTGCAGTCTTGCCAAATGTTGTACAATCCTCAACCGCTGTCACTGATTTTGCCGTCGGCGGAACCTCTATCCTCATCGTTGTCAGTGTCGCTTTGGAAATCATGAAACAGTTGGACGCCCAACTTAGTATGTACGAGTATTAGGGTATTACACTTGGGGGTGATTCATGGCAGTGAGCAGACTCATTCAGCCGTCGGATTTGAAGCGGTCTGATGTAGTGGTGTTCCATCCCGAGACTCATGTCTTTGAGATTTGGAGGATTCGAGCTGGAACAAGAGAACGATTGGTTGCTCGTCCTTGTTCAGGAATCCGCGACAAGCAATATCTTCTGGACCTAGTACGGCTGATGGGCGGTGAAACAAATCCGCCCCTGACCAATACCGTAGAGGACAATTTGTTCTCGCAACAAGGTGCATGGGCATACAAGTACATATAAGGCGGCCCCGCCTAGGCGGAGCCGCTGTTTCTTTTTTAATGAGATGGTATTATTGGTCCATGAATACTTCAGATAAAAAATTAGCGATTATCTTGATTGGGCCGCCGGGGTCGGGGAAGGATACGCAAGCAGAATTATTGGCTCGAGAATTAAAATTCGTGGAAATAAAAACTTCAAAGATTATTGAAGACAAGTTAAAGTCGGCTGAACCGAATGACGCGGTGATGAATCACGAAAAAGAATTAAAACAAGCTGGACAATTAAATACCAGCAGTTTGGTTGAGGCGTGGGCGATAGAAAAAATTGATGAAGTTGGTAAAAGCGGTGCTGGGCTGGTAGCCAATGGTTGGCCCAGAAAAGTGACCGAAGCGGAAACAGAAATGTTGACGGTCGAGAAGTACTACTCCAAAGATTCCATTAAAGTCGTTTACATTACGTTGAGCGAAGAAGAATCGGTTAAAAGAAACAGTAAACGCCGGGTCTGTGAGAAGAACGGTCATCCAATTCCAAATTTCCTCGAATACAAAGATACCGTTGTTTGTCCACAAGACGGCAGTCCGATAATTGTGAGACAAGATGATAACCTTGATACCGTCCGCCACCGCTACAAAGTTTATCAAGAACTGACGGAGCCTGTCCTTGACTTTTTAAACAAAAAAGGGTATAGTTTGATTACCATCAATGGTGAACAGCCAATCGAGTCAGTCCATCGTGATATTCTCGATAAACTATGGTAAACAGTGAAATTAAAAGCTCCTCAAGAAATCGAAATTATGCGCGAAGGCGGCCACATTTTGGCCGAAGTTCTTGATGTTTTAGTCGCCTCGGTTCGGGTTGGAATGCCGACCGAAGAACTCGATATCATGGCTCGGAAGCTCATTGAAGCTCGCGGAGCCAAGCCATCTTTTCTTAATTACAACGGCTTTCCGGCCGCGCTTTGCGTCTCCATAAATGAAGAGGTTGTGCACGGTTTACCATCGGAAAGGAAGCTCAAAAACGGCGATTTGGTGAAGCTTGATCTTGGGGTTTTGTATAAAGGATTTCACACCGACAGCGCTCGTTCTGTCATTGTTGGCAAGGGAGACATTAAACTCCAAAAACTTGTTGCCGTAACCGCTGAAGCTTTAGCGATTGGGATTCAGGCGGCCCAAGTCGGTAAAACACTTGGCGATGTTGGTTACGCTATTCACAAGTATATAAGGTCTCAAAAAATGGATGTGGTTCGAGATTTAATCGGTCACGGTATTGGGACAGAACTTCATGAAAAGCCGGAAGTGCCGAATTATGGCCAGCCTAGCCAAGGTCCGGTTTTGAAAGTCGGTATGGTTATTGCTATCGAACCGATGGTTGTGGTTGGCGGTCATAAAATTGCCAACGGTCCTGATGGTTACAGCTACATTACCGCCGACAAGAAACCGTCGGCCCACATTGAACATACCGTCGCGATTACCGCGACTGGTCCGGAGATTTTAACCCAGTAATCCCGTTAGAGACAATATGGTCGTGATATAAAAGGATGCGGTGGATGTCACGAGTCTATTGTCCCTAACGGACAATCAATATAAATACGGTCGCGACCCGGTCGCGACCTGTCTCTAACCGGATGGATATTCCAGTATTACCGTCATTAAAAGTACCAGCTCCACCGAAGCCAACTTCAGTTAAATCTCTAGTTGCTATTTTTGCGGCTGCATTCGTGATTATTCTCGTTATTTTAAATGCACCTGCGCTCATTAAAGCTGTTGCCTATCCGTTTACTCATTCCACAGAATCGGATAATAAACAACTGACTCAACAGTATCGAGATATTTACGGTTATGAAAAACGGCCCGAATTGATTACGACTGTTCAAAATAACATCGCGCTCAGCGCGATTCCAAGCCCGTTCCCAGTTAATCCGGTTGGCGATACTTCAATCGGATTTCAAGCCGTGATTTCAATTCCAAAAATTAATGTTTCCGCGCCGGTTGTTCAAGTGGGCGATTCCACTGATGCAACGATTCTTAGCGCTCTTAAAAAGGGAGTGGTGCTTTATCCGGGTTCCGCTAATCCCGGTCAACCCGGCACCGCCGTTATCATCGGCCATTCATCCTCTGATTTGCCGTGGACGGAATACTCTTCGGTTTTTTCATTGCTTGGAAAACTCCAAGCCGACGACTTGATTTATATAACTGTTGGTGGTACCCAATATGCATATCGAATCCAGACCGTCCAAAAGGGCAGTGCCCAGCAGTTAATTAGTTCAGGATTGGCAGGCGATCTGATTGTTTCAACTTGCTGGCCGATTGGCACCGATACCAACCGTATTGCTGTCAGCGCGAATCTGGTCCGTTAAAGACTTGACCCCCACACTCATGTATGAGTGTGGGGGTTGACAACAGTAGGGGCATCATGTATTATGATAAACAAGCGCCTATTTTAGCCAGTTTTAAACCAAATTTAATCAAAGTATGGCAATAACCGCCCATATGAATAAAATAACAAAACTCGCGCTGGTCGCAGTCTTGGCCGTTTCGGCCTCGATTGTTGCCACTCAAATAACCAAAGGCGATATTTCTAATTGTTCTAACCCGCAGTCGGTTTTGGACGCTCGTATTTTAAGCACTGGCGAATTTGGCGGCGGCGCTTTGGCGATTGTGACCAATAATTCCGATTGTTCCTTTAACGTCGGTCTCGATGCTTATCAAACTTCTAATAATCATCTTTTTGATTCATTAGGTTCCGGTCTCGCCCCTCGTCAGACCGTTGAATTGCATATCAATGTTCCGGATTGCCAATATCGTTTAGAACTTTCAACGGGAGATACTATTTTAGAATCGCAAACAATTCGAAGCAATCTCTGCGGCGCTTCGCCGCCAACTCCAAATCTAGCGCCTAGTTCGTTCTATATCAGCGGTGGAAGCTGTTTCGGATGGCCCAATCCAGCCGTTGAAGTAAATGCCGTCCAATCATCCAACGCTAACACCTATACTGTTCAACGTCGTCAAGGCTCCGCTTCTTTTGTTAACTTACGAAGCGGTATGACTTACACAGAATTTGATCATTTTACAGATACAAGTGTTCAGGTCAATCAAAGTTATGAATATCGTGTCATCGCGGTTAATAATTATGGTAGCACTATCTCAAGTGGTACTTATTCCGTAACAGTTAATGGTCAAAATTGTGGTGCTATTTCAACTCCAACTCCAGTTCCTACTTATACGCCAACACCGATTCCAACTCCGACAGTAAACCACTTACCGTCGGGTGTGCTTGATGCGGCTAACTGCGACATTATCGGCGGTTGGGCTTATGATTCAGATGCTCCGACCGCCCAGATTGCCGTCCACTTGTATGCTGATGGTCCAGCCGGTTCCGGTACAATGCTTGGTGGTTACGAAACCACGGGTTTGCGTTCTGACGTGAATGCTTCACAAAACATCACTGGTAATCATGGCTTTACTATCACTACCCCTGCTTCTTTGAAAGATGGTAAAAATCACACCATTTACGCTTATGGTATCGATACAGCCAATGGCCCATCCGCTCAATTAACAAATTCTCCGAAGACATTATTGGCTTGCAATATTGCAACCCCGACTCCGGTGCCTCCAACCCCAACTCCGGTCGTAACTCCTGTGCCGACACCTTGGCCAACTCCGACACCGTTTGTAATTCCAATTCCGAATCCTGTCTCAATCAACTTCAATTCTCCATGCGCGGTGAACGCGTTCAATTCCTGCAATGTCACCAACACAAGCACTATTACTCAAACTGGAACGGGCAACAATGCCCAAGTTAACCAATCAGGTTCGATTATCGGTTATACTGGCACTCAACAGAACTTGTATCTGCCGGTGTTGGCTGCCGCGGTCATTGTTCCAACCCCGACTCCGGTCCAGAATACTTCTTTGAGTATCTCAAAAATGGTTCGAAATATCTCTTCGAATACGAGCGAAGTTAAATCAGTCAACGCCAACGTGAATGATGCGGTAGAATTCGTCATTCGTGTTTCGGCGCCAAACAATCAAACCGTGACCAATGTCCGAGTAACTGATTCGTTGCCGTACGGCTTAACCTATATCCCCGGCAGTACGACCATCGGCAATTCATATTTAAACGATGGCATCACGTCCGGTGGTATCAACCTCGGTTCATTCTATGTTGGTCGTTTGGCGACAATTCGTTTCCGAGCCACGGTTAGTCAGTCCGGTTCGTATTATGGTGGGTATGGCACAACCTTAACTAACAGCGTTTCGGCTTATGCGGACAATGCGTCCACGGTTACCGATAGCGCTTCGGTTATTATCACAAATAATGTTGTTGTGAATCAGAACGGCTTGGCCATTCAGAAAACTGCCCGCAATATCTCTCGTGGTGATACGGTTCAACAAACTTCACTTTCGGCTCGCGCGGGAAACGGTATTGAATTTACCATTACAGTCACTGCCCCATACAACACTAACCTCACCAATGTTGTCGTCAGTGATTTATTGCCCGCCGGCATGAATTATACGGTTCGCAGTACGACCTTAAATAATATCGTCACAACCAATGGGATTGTTTCCGGCGGCTTAAATATCGGCAGTTTGTCTGCTGGTCAAAAGGCTGAGATAAAATTCTATGTGACAATCAATCAAGGTGTTTCCGTAAACCAGCAATTAGTTAATACTGCCACGGCTCGGGCTGACAATGTTTCATCCTTAACGTCCAATCCCGTCTATATCACTATCGGTAATAGTGCCGTTCTCGCTGGGGCTCTCAAAGTGAAAACCGGTCCGACTGAAATCGCCTTTGCTGTTGCCGGTTTTGGCGGTTTGATCTCTTCCGCTCTCTATGCCGGTCGCCGAAAATTACTTGGCCTCATTAGGCTTGCATAAGATGTAAGGTTGACAACTAAATGATCCGCCTCTGGCGGGTCATTTAGTTTGGCGTTATAATTAAGGAAATGTGTCCCGTACGAAGTCTCGCTCGCGCCCTAGGCGCGAGTCCGGAGGACCTCGGCGAGGCTACTTCGTATGGGATGGATAATACTTCGTTCGCGCCCGGCAACAATTCAATCAATAATTCCGTTCCGCCTCCGACTCAGCAATACTCTGCACCAGAACATAAACATTTTCTGAATAAAAAGTTCATCATCACCTTTGTGGTTTTAATTTTGCTCGGTGTCGGCGCTTATGCCGGCATCTGGTATTGGGAGAATCAACAAACAGCTCAAGAAGTCGCGCCAACGTTCACACCGAGAGCGGATGTGGTCTCGGATTGGAAAATGTATACGAATGTTAGTTTAGGATTTTCCATTCAATATCCAACCAATCTTACACCCACTCTGGAGATCAATGACCAATATAATCGTTTGACTTCATTTGGTCCTTCAAAAACCAATACAACATTCGAAGTCCGTTTACAAAAAGATACAGATCCAAGTATGGGAATTAAATACGGATTTTTAGGTTCAGAAGTTACATCCACGAATATTAAACTCAGTGGCATAAATGGATATGAAGCAATTTCCAAAACTGGTTATGGAGATGCAGGATCTCAAGGACAGCCGTACGCTGAATTTGCTGCGCGACACAATGGAGATGTTTATCACCTAATATTTTATGGTGATTCTGTTGTCTCCGCGGAAGAAAATCAAATCCTCTCCACGTTTAAATTCATCCCGTAAGAGAAAAGCCGCCCCAAGGTGGCTGAAGCCCTGCCTGTTGGCAGGCAGGCATTCGCTTGGCGAGGGCGTTCTCTAACGGGATTCACCAAGTAGTAGAAGTTCTAGATATCTGTAGATTAAACATAATCGCGATATTGTCCTATCTGCTGTTTTTAGATATACTAATACCATGAGTAATATTGATAGTATTAAACAAATTACAACTCCGATTTTAAAGAAATATGGCGTAGAACGGGCGTCTCTTTTCGGTAGTATCGTGCGAGGAGAGGATACTGATAAAAGCGACGTGGATATTCTCGTTTCCATTAAAAGACCAATGGGAATTTTTGAATTCATGGGCCTGCAATTCGCGCTTGAAGAAGCTCTTAAAAAAAAAGTTGACCTAGTCTCCGAGAGAGCGGTTAACAAATACATAAAACCTTATATAGAAAAAAACCTGGTTGTTATTTATGAAGGAAACTAGCGTTTATTTAAAAAATATAATTGATAAAGCTCGCGAGGCGGTAGATTTTTGCGTCGGGATGTCGGAAGAGGAATTTTTAAAAGATGGCAAGACCCAAAGTGCAGTCATACTAAAACTCATTATTATTGGAGAAGAAGCAAAGAAAGTTCCAGAAGAAATTATTTCAAAAATAGATTTGCCTTGGCGGATGATTAAAGGATTTCGCAATATGGCTATTCACGAATATTTTAACATTGATCTAGTTATTATTTGGCACAGTGTTAAAAATGATCTTCCAAGTTTAGTCACAAAAGTTTCTGCTTATTTAGAAAATAAAACTCCTTAAAATAATGGACCCAATTATTCCACAACCAGAGACAGCAATAACTCCTGAACCACATAAACATTTCCTGAACAAAAAGTTTGCCATCACTTTTATTGTTCTTTTGTTACTTGGAGGCGGTGTCTATGCCGGCATCTGGTGGTGGCAGAGTCAGCAAATCGCCAATGTGATTGTGCCGACGTTTACACCAAGAGTAAGTTCAGAAATATACACAAATAACCAATTTGGGTTTTCAATTGCATTGCCGGACAGTTGGAAAGGGTATACCGTTTTGAATAGTCAATGGGAAGGGCGAGATGGAACGACAAGGAATGTCGCGGCGACGGGGCCGATTATTACGATTCGTCATCCACTTTGGACGACCTCGGCACCGCGCGAAGATATGCCGGTCATGATTTTTACTCCGGCGCAATGGGCCTTAATCCAGAGCGAAAAAATGTCAGCTGGTGCCGCGCCAATTCCGCCAAGCATACTTGGGCAAAATTCAAAATATGTCATCGCTTTGCCCGCCCGCTATAACTATGATTACGCAACCGGTTGGGAAGAAGTGGACCGATTGGTGCATACATTGAAGGCGTTTGAGCCGAGCGCCAGCTCTAAATAGCTAATCCACAGGACATCAACATGGCGTTTGACAGGGTTATAAGCCATCTGCTATACTGACGACACTAGAAACTATATGACTAACTCACTACAATTTCGGCAAAAACGCGGCTAAAAACCTAGCATTTTAATGTGTCGGGCTAAGCCGCGGGAACGCGGATTTTTTAACTCCAAAATTTTATACTGAGCGAAGTCGAACGTATGGCTCTCAACGATTGTCTATCTAAGTGGATAATCGCTGGTAGCTAAGCCGACCGTATCTTAAAAACTATATTAGTTAGAGGGTAAAAAATTGCATTAATCCCATTAGAACTTACGGTCATCTAGGGATGACCTACTTCTAACGGGATAAAGTTAGTAAATCCCGTTCGAGAAAGGTTGTCTTTAGACAACCGAAGCCGCGAAGCGGCGTTCTTGAATCGGGAAAGGAAACATCTATCAAGCGATTACTCAAAGGTCAAGCAAAATGACCACATTAAAGGGCGCACGGAGGATGCCTTGACACGAATAGGCGATGAAGGACGTTGCGTGACTGCGAAAAGCTTCGGTGAGCCGTCGAGCAGGCTATGACCCGGAGATGTCCGAATGGGGAAACCCCATCGAGTGAACCTCGATGATTCCGCGCAAGCGGAAAGCATACTTGGGGAAGTGAAACATCTCAGTACCCAAAGGAAAATAAATAGAATTAGATACCGTGAGTAGCGGCGAGCGAAACCGGTACAGCCTAAACCAGCTTGCCTCACTTGCGTTCAGCAACAGTTATCAATTACCAATTTACAATTTCCAATGATAGAGTCTGAATCTTTTATTGAAAACTGAAAATTGAAAACTGAAAATTGCCGAGCGGAAGCGAGGTGGGTTGGGGTAATAGGGATAGTACATTAAATAGTCATTAGGACTTAGTTGTTAGGATTTAGAAGAAGAAATTTTTTTAAGTTCTAATCGCTAATTACTAATTACTATTTTGAGAAGTTAAAAATTCGAGCGGTAGCAGAACGGCCTTGGAACAGCCGACCATAGCGGGTGACAGTCCCGTACGCGAAACCAATCGAACTTCTGTATTATTACCTGAGTAGCCCAGGATAAGAATGTCC
>JBBTRD010000046.1:0-2198 GCA_038065335.1 Patescibacteria group bacterium
CCTAGGCGGGACCGCATGGCCCGACAGAAGTGGCTTCGGCCGGTCAGAAAAATGAAAAGAAGATGCTAGAGCTAGCCCGAGCGGAAGCCGGAAGAAAAAATGATGGCTCTCAACGGAATGGTGGCAACTTGCTGTCAATCAAAAAGAGGATGAGGCCGATGACAGCGCCGATGGCGTTGATCATCCAGAAACGCATGGTGATTTGGGTTTCGGGCCAGCCCATGGCTTCGAAAGTGTGGTGAATCGGCGTCGAAGGAAATATCTTCTTTTTGCGAACTTTTTTGGAAATAGTTTGGATAATGACCGAACCCGACTCCATCAACGGAATGATGGCGATAATCGGCAAAAGAAGTTCCGTATTCGTAAGCAAGGCCACCGCGCCGGCCGTAAAACCAAGAGCCATGACGCCGGTATCGCCCATAAAAAACTTGGCAGGATAGATATTAAACCAGAGAAACCCAATCAACGCCCCCATAATCGCGCTCATAAAAATAGCCAGATCTAAACGGCCCTGATCGAAAGCAATCGCGGTCAAGGCGCCGAATATCGTTAAAAATACTCCGCCCGATAGACCGTCGAGACCATCAGTTTCGTTCATGGAAAAAGCCGTGGCGACCATGATAAAAATAAAGTAGGGAATATAAAGCCAGCCAATCGCGTACTCACCCAGAAATGGCACAACGATGGTTCTGATATCAAGTTTAAAATAAAACCACCATGCCCCAATCGCGGCCACGCCAACAAAAAATAACAGTCGTTTGCCGAGCTTGAGACCGCCCCGTTTTAAAACACCCACCATATCATCGGCCATCCCGACCAGTCCCGCCAGAATTAGAAAACCCAGTGGCAGCAGGGTTTGACTTCGAGAAAGAAAGTTAATCCGATCCCAAATACCGTCAAAAATGTTAGCCATCAGCCAACACCCGAGAATAATAATCGATACCGTCAGCCAAATCGGCAATCCGCCCATCGTCGGCGTACCTTCTTTTTTACGATGAAGCGCGTTGAATATCGGCGTATCCGGACGCTCAATGGCTTTGCCCGGCTTAAATCGAGTGAACAAAACCTTAGTCCAAAAATAGGTAACGATTAGATTTAAAAAGAAAGCTGTTGTCGCGATAACAAACAGTCGAACGATATTAAAAATATTAAGACTTTCGAGAGGAGATACGATCATGTAAAATTTTAAACCTAAAAACTAAAATATTCGGACAGATTTTAGATTTTATTTTTTATTTTTAATATTCTACCTATTTCCATCGATACGCTTGCTTGGCCCAAGAAATTAAATTTTTCATATCTCCGAAGCGATCGCGGGAACCAAGAACGATGGCGATGATTCGGTCGCTTTGATTTGACACACCAATCCGCGCCGGCGCGTCTATGATAAGAATCATACACCCCAAAGCGCTGTCTGTATACCCTGTTTTTCCACCGACAATATCCGCCAAAACCCTCAAAAGCTGGTCCGTGCTCTTGATTTCGTGGGTGATTTTACCGTCGGTCGAAACAATTGTTGCCGTCGTTTTGCGAGAGAAACTCCAAATGGCATCATAGCGCAACGCGTAAACCACGCCTTTTACTAAATCACTCGCCGTTGAATAGCCGGCATCGTCCAACCCTGCTGGATCAACAAAGCGGGTATTATTCATTCCCAGTTCAGACGCTTTAGCATTCATTTCCGCCACTAAATCAAAACTCCGGCTCGCGGCATAATCGCGCAAAGCATAAGCCGCGTCATTTGATGATTCAATAAACATCATCTGCATCAAATCATGGACTGAAAGCCTTTCGCCGTCATAGAGGTCCTGACGCTGACCATCGACTTTAATCGCCGAAGATTTAATCGTCACGATGTCATTGGGACTGAATTTTTCCCAAACGACGACCGCGTTCATGACTTTAGTCAGCGAAGCGATGGGTAGCCTTTCTTTGATATTTTTTTCAAAAAGATTACGATCCGATCTCACGTCATAAAGAATCGCCGACTTAGCGTCTAAAACGACTTCTTTTGTTGAGGTATCAAACACCGGCAAATAACTGATCGGGTTAGGCGGCAGGATAAAAGCCTGCTCGTCCTGAAATACGGGACCGGGATTATTGGCTGGCGTGCGATAAATCGTAATAAAAAAATAGGCGTTCGCCAACACCAAAATCGCGACGACTATTGTCAGACTTTCTAGTTTCCTCTCCATCCC
>JBBTRD010000046.1:2298-3511 GCA_038065335.1 Patescibacteria group bacterium
TCCATCCCTATTTTTCTATTTTAATATGCAGTTCTTTTAGTTGCTTCGGCTCAAGCTCCGACGGTGATTCCATCATTAAATCGCGAGCATCCCCTGTCTTGGGAAACGCAATCACTTCGCGGATATTCGGCTCGTTATTTAATAAAGTGACTAAACGATCGAGGCCCCAAGCAATTCCGCCGTGCGGTGGCGCGCCAAAAGAAAATGCTTCGAGCATATGGCCAAAATTTTGAATTATCCGCTCTTCCGAAAATCCCATTACCTCAAAAACAGCCTTGAGACCTTCCGGGGTATGATTCCGAATACTGCCTCCGCCGATTTCTGAACCATTTAGCACAACGTCATACTGACTGGTCAAAATCCCTTCAATGTTTTTACCATTTAACAAATCTTGGTGAAATTCCGGTTTTGCCGCCGAAAAGGGATTGTGGGTGAACGTCCATCCCTCGTCAGTGGTTTTCTCGAAAAACGGAAAATCAATAACCCAACAAAAAGCGAGCAAATTTGGATCATTTTTGTCGATTCGTAAATCCGGCCGGTCGGTATTATACTTCGTCATTGCTTCCGCGTATGACATCCGAGGAAAAGGAATTTCCTGAATTTTCTTTTCGGGATAAAGCGTTCTGACAATAGTGACGAGAAGTTCTTCGTTTAAAGCCATCACATCTTCGCGTTCAACAAAACTCATTTCCAAATCCAATTGGGTAAACTCCGGCTGGCGATCACCCCGGGTGTCTTCATCGCGGAAACAGCGAGCAATTTGAAAATACTTTTCAAGACCCGCCACCATCAAAAGTTGTTTGTATTGCTGGGGCGACTGGGGTAAAGCATAGAATTTCCCATTATAAAGACGCGAGGGCACGACATAATCACGAGCGCCTTCCGGTGTTGATTTGGTTAAAATCGGAGTTTCAATTTCTAGAAATCCCTTGCCATCAAGATAATCGCGGATGAATTTAATTAATCGATGCCGCGTGGCCATGTTTTTAGCCATCCGTTCGCGCCGTAAATCGAGATAACGATATTTCATCCGATGCTCTTCACCGACTTCCAAACCAGTCGTATCAATCGGGAAGGGTGGAGTTTCGGATTTATTTAAAATTTCCAGTTCAATCGGCTCAATCTCAACTTGGCCGGTCGGAATATCGGCATTAACCATTTTTTCCGGTCGGGTATTAATTTTTCCTTTCAAATGAATCACCCACTCCGAACG
>JBBTRD010000047.1:0-6270 GCA_038065335.1 Patescibacteria group bacterium
TCAGCAGATGGTCAGCCGTCGGAAGGAGAACCCAGAAGCGCCAATCGACGACCTGTTGGCTCAAATGGAAACACTAAGGCCATATTTCGAATAACCCCATTAGGGGATTTCGATATTCGAGGCCACGTGCATGCACGTGGCCGTTTCTTTATCAACACACCTCATGTTTAATAATCAGGTATACTTACTATATGCGTATTTCGTGGAGCGGGCGACAATGGCTGGAATTTGTTGGTGTCCTGATTATCGCGGGTGTTGGGGTTTGGTTTGTGGTTTTTAGATATCCAATTAAAACGGTTCGGCAAGAACTGCCGACGCCAGCTTTTGCGATTAAAGAATATTCATTAAGCGGCAAAGTAACCGCCATCAATGGCGATGTTGTTACCTTAAACGTTGGCCGAGTCTTTGTGGGAGACAACGGCAACTACGTCGCCTACGAAGACAAAAAAGTTACGGTCAACGATAAAACGATTATTTCCAAAGTCATATTCGTGGAAGGGAAAATTGTTATCCAATCCGGCACCATCAACGACTTTACAATCGGTAGCAAAATCGTCGTCTATTCCGATTCCAACATTGCTCTCCAAGACAGCTTCACTCCCACTCGGTTGGATGTTAATCTCTAGCACTATTCAAAAACGGTCAATATCATCATTTTTCCACAACTTTAATTATCCGATATAATATGATATAATATGATATAGGTAATATATATCAGATTAAACGACTAAAAATATGGTTAATTTCAATCATTTTAAAAAAAGAATTAAAACCAATCAAGAGGTATTAATTAAGATTGGCAAGATAGACGAATTCAAGGGTCTCTGGCAAGGAAGCCTGCGTTTGAGCCCCCAAATTCTAAGTCGTCTAAAACAGTCCGTGCTTATTACTAGTTCCGGCGCATCTACTCGTATTGAAGGCTCAAAGCTTGATGACAAAGAAGTGGCTCGGCTTTTAAAAGGCCTCCATTCTCAACCGCCAGTCGGTCGTGATGAGGAAGAAATAGCTGGCTATGCTGATCTCTTGGGTCGGATTTTTGATAACTATAAAACCTTTAAATTAACAGAAGGGCAGATTTTACAATTTCATGATATTCTTCTTCATTTTTCAAAAAAAGATCAAAACCATAAAGGAAAATACAAAATAAAAGATAATATTGTAGTAATCAGAGATGGGAAGGGGAGGGAACATATTCTTTTTAGACCCACTCCGCCATATCTTGTAAAGAAAGAGATGGACGATATTCTTTTTTGGGCTAACGATGAATTGACGAAGGGTCAGACGCATCCACTGATGATTATCGCCAATTTTATTTTTGAGTTTTTGGCTATCCATCCATTTAGCGACGGTAATGGGCGACTTTCACGCGCGCTCGCCAACCTCTTTATGTTAAAAACAGGTTATTCCCATATCCCTTATGTTTCAATGGAAGAAATTATTGAAGAACGTCGTCCTGATTATTATATTGCTCTTCGAACTACTCAAAAAAATCACAAGACTGACCACGAAGATATTACTTCTTGGATAAACTTTTTTTTGGATGTCCTGATTGAACAAACCGAGCGTGCTAGAAAAATTATGGAATCTGATCAGCCCGAGAAGATATTATCAGAAAAACAGCTTCAGATTTACAACTTTCTTCAGCAAAAAGAAACTTTGAGTAAAGGAGAGATTTATAACCTGTTCAAAGGTTTGGTGCCGGAGGTTTCTATTAGACAAGCCCTATCCCGATTGATTACTTTGAAATTGATTGAAAAAATCGGCCAAGCCAGAAGTACTAGATACAGGAAGTTATAGATTACTCAATACTTTTACAATCTGTCAATATTGACGGAGACAGGGGAATAATGGTATCAAAAGAATGGTTTTTGGGTCTTTGACAATTGGGTCAAAACGCAGATAACGGGTCAAGGGAGAAAGGGTTTTGTCATGCTTCCTGTACTAAAAACAGTTCTCAAGACTAACTATCCCAATCCAGCCAGTTTCTTTTATTGGTCTGGGACGTGGTGCATTGAAAAACTGTCTTTGTGGCTAGTTTAGTTCAATCGAAGCTGGGGGAAGGATGCGTCCTTCCCTTTTGTTATTTTATAGAAAGTTGATCAATAATCTCTAATAATTTTTTCTGATAGTTTTTCTCGATTTTATGATCGCCATTTGGTATTACATGAATCTCTTTATTTTTTAGGGGTGCGCTAATTCTTAATGTGTCTTTTATTACCCATTTTTCTTTTTCACCGACTAGAAAAATTATATTGTTAGCTTTAACTTTTTCTAGACTTTCTACACCGGTGGTCATCGAACATAAGATAAGATTTTTTACTTTATGTTTTAGGGCGTACTCACAGGCCAGGATAGCGCCCATTGAAAATCCAATGAGAATATCAGTTTTTTCTATGGGGGGAGTTATTTTTCCCGTATTCCAATTTATATCTAGTATTTTTAAATATTTAGAGAGTCGCTTGTATTCTTTCGGTTTTTCTCCAAGGCCAGGCAGAAATTGTATTCTTGTATCTTCTATAGTTTTCATATTTTTGTTATTAAGAAAAAGGGAGGGGAATGGCGCGTTGCCATCCCCCGTGAGGCCTAGATCTCGAACTCGTTGTTCTTCACGCCCTTGATGAACGCGACCCACTCGCCGGGTGTGAAGAAGATGGTGTTCTTCGTTTCGTCATTCGAGTTCCGAATCGCCACGCCTTTAGGCGTGATTGCGACCGCCGCGCAGCAGGTGATGAGTCCGCCACGCTGGGTGAAGCTGGATTTCTTGAACATCGAATCTTTCACGCGAAACCTGAATTTCATCTCCAGATCCTCCTTTCCGCTCAAAAGAGCTAAAGTAGGTCATGGTTGCCACGGCCTCTACTTGAGATAATACACAATAACCATCTTATTGTCAAAATAAATTGTACGTTGTTTCTCCTCTTGAATAATTTATTGTATTTATTTATACTTAATTAAACATGTCTGAACGTCCTCCAACACAACCCGCAGAAGCCCATTCTTCGGAAAAATTGAGTCGAGAAGAACTCGAAGAGAAGTTTAGGTTTGCAAAAAGCACTGGTCGCATGATGGAAGCTTCTATGTACGAAGAAGAACTGAAAAACTTTACGAAGAACGTAGGCAAGAAAAATCAAGAAATTCCTGTATGGAATTCAAGTCAGAATGTAAATGTAAACGAACTAGGGACTGAGCGCGTTTCCGATGTGGACAGGGCTTATTATATGGCCTGTATTGAGAATTTGGCCCATGCGCAAGCCAATGCTTATGAAGATTATTTAAAAAATCCAGAAGCTCATCTCCAAGCACACAAAATTCAATTTGAACTTTTTAAAAGTGAAAATTTAAGCCCCGAAGATATAAAAACAAAAGGAAAGGATTTGGGAGAATTTTTCGGAGAAACTTACGATGTTAATAAAAAAACAGAAGAATTGATAGAAAAGAAAAGCAGGGCCAGATTGCTTACTCAAGCCGTTTTTGGAGGAGTAAAAATGGCAGTATATGGCTTAAAAATGAGTTGTTATGATATGCCCCGCGTTATAATAAAAGCAATTCAGAAAAAAGACAGTAGGATTCTTTTAAATGATCGTGAGCTAAACATTATAGAGGGTAAAACTTTTGTTGGCACATATCAGATGATTGCTGCTCTTGAAGGGTTATTTAAGGTGAATAAAGAAAACAGTGAAGAACACAAGTGGAAAACCATGGTAGAGTATTCCATTGGGAGCACAGAGGAGATAATGGAACAGGCAGAACAATATGCTATTCCAAAGATACGCTTTCAGGAGGATTCAGCTTCTAGAAAAGAACCCGAATCATCATCAAAAACAGAAACATCTCACGAAAATCAGGGCCAACCAGATAATGGCGCTGAACTGGCAGATAAAATTTCTGATAAAATCTATGAATGGCTTGAAAATCAGTATGTGGAATATCTAAAAACAGGCAAAGCGCCAGTTGGTTTCTCTGATATTTTTAATACGTTCAAAACTAAAAATTTAAAACCGGAAGATATTAAAGACGAAAGTAAGCGCATGAAGATTTGGATGGGGTCTCTGTCTCAATGGCGACGAAGATTTGACACATTGGCTGATGAAAATAAAATCAAGGAGGAGCAGGGGCTTAATTTCGTTGATTTTATTTTCAGACTGTTATCTAAGGACGAAAATTTAAAGGGAACCGACAAAGCCCGTTCCATAATTACTCCGCTCATTAAAATGTTTCTAGGCGGTAAAAAACTGAAGGATATCACTGCAAAGGCTTAGCTCTTGACTTTATCTAGTCAACTCTGGTATAATACAAGTAGTTAGGTTGTTTTCCGTTCAAGTACCAATGGAGGTGCGAAATGTTCAGAGATTTTATCAGGAATTGCATCGTTGCTCCGGAGATTGAGCGGGAATTGCTCGATCTCCTTAAGGAAAGTCGGGCAACGGTGACAGAGACGAAGAAGACGGTCGTGAGTGCTCGGAAGACCCTCAACAAGGTTGCTCCCGACACAAGGATGATTCTGGTTGCGGCGGGCCTTGGCCTGGCCGTTGCCGGAGTGATGGTGGGGGTGGCTGTTGCCTCGGACAAGTGATCATCGGTGTCCCCGTATAAGGAATTTTTATTCAAGTTTCCTTATACGGGGACCTTTCTATTTTTATGGTCGTTTGATTATTGACACACTTTTTGATAAGATTCGGAAGTGTACTACCACTTGTGTTTGTAGATAGACTCAATAACAAAACTCTCATGAAAATAGCGCTAGTTAATCTTTGCAAGATACAGGATTTTTCTAAAACAAAATATTTCCAAGATTCTTTTGAATTTCTTAAGGAAAATAATATTGATTTTGTTGATTATGTTTCTGGTAAAGAAACCGAGAATGATTTATTGAATGGATTTCATGAAGCTGTTAATAATGTAGAGGTAGAACTTGTATGGTTCATCCAAGGAGGCAGTGACCTCATTAAATTTCTTGATAAAATAAATTGGGATTTGGTAAAAAAAACAAGTAAGGAATATTTCGGACTCAGTGATTTTACACACTTCGCATTTAAGGCTGTCGGTGCGGGAAAGACTTGTTATTATGGTCCAGGTCTCAAACAGATTAAAAGTTATTTGCCCACTAACGAACAAAGACAATTTGTTGTCGATTTCTTAAAAAATAAACAGATATCGCCATATGATACTAAGCTTCTTCAGGGAGAGGGGGACATGAATATTGAAAACAAAAAAATTATCGGTGGACACTCTTTTATTACTGCAATAATGCTTCCCACGACCACCATTGATTTGCAGGCTAGATTCTTATTCTTTGAGCATCATTACATCCCGGGAGAGGGATTAGTTGATGCCGCATATTTTTTGGATGCAGTAAGGTTATATATTTCACATAACAGACCGCAGGGTATTATATTGGGTCATTCACTACTATTTGATGAAAATAATAGTCCTATTGATATTGAGTTAATAAATAAATACCTTGCGGAGCATATTATTGATATGGGTCTGCCAATTTATTATATTGATCACTTTAAGACAATAATAAAATTCTCTTAAGTTCAATGAAAAAGCGTATAGTCATCATCACTGATTGTGTTGATATGGCGTACAATGAATTACGGGGTGTAATCCTAAGAGACCTCGCAATAAGTAATTGTGTTTTTGATGTGGAAATAGAGCCAGTCATTCCTGTCGAGCCATTTTCTGTGGTTCACGGGAATTTTATTTTGCGCTTAATGGCCGAAGCGTATCCTTCCGGAACTATCTTTTCGGTTATTTTAAATCCGATTAAACATAGACCAGAACGTATTTTTGGCAGAACTAGTCAAAAGAATTTTCTTTTCATAGGCGCAAACACAGGAGTTTTTAGTTGGTTTTTAAAAGATTTTGAAATTGACGTTCTATATGAGTTACACGATCCTGGTTTTTATCCGTTTGGTGGTAAGTATGTCCATGCTCCAAATATTGCTAAGCTTGCCTCAGGCACTCCATTTGAAGAAATGGGAATAATCTTTAGCCCAGATAAGTTGACAAATATCGAGATAGAAGAGGGAACAATAGTGCATATTGATAATTTTGGACTCGCTAAATTTACAGGGACACTCCCAAAATCAAATGACTGTGATCTTTTTTCAGTTGAGGTCGGAAACAAAAAACTTGTTGCAATATATGCCAAACGCATGATGAGTCGTGAAACGGGCGAGTGGGTAATTTATCCAGGTAGCTCGTTGGGATTACCTGAATTAGGCATGGTTCGAAATAATGGGGCACGAAAACTGGGGCTTAAAA